>JACZTB010000005.1 GCA_022573895.1 Nitrososphaerota archaeon | reverse complement strand
GGTAGATGTTCTTTTATTTACTTTAAGACATTACAGATGTTTGCTGACTCGTTAAATGTTGGAATTATCACTGAAACTTGATTTTCTGTCAATTATTATCTAAAGAGAGTCTCAAAATGCTCCTATTTCATACTAGCTATGAATGATTATTAAATTAGAAATTTGTGAAATCAGAGAATGTCAATAGTCCAACAAAGCAAAGCAAAGATTTCAGGATTAATTTTCATTGCTGCAATTCTGATGGGAATTGCTTCAGTAGGAATATTGTATCTAATTGATGAGAGCTCTTTGTTATACTATGGAGATGCCGTATCTCATTTGTATAGTGCAAGAAGATTTGTAGATACAAATGATCCTGGAATAATACAAATGGGAACCGTTTGGCTTCCATTACCTCATCTTATGATGTTACCATTTTCCCTAGTTGATTCTTTGTTTAGCTCAGGCCTTGCAGGACTGGTAAATCTACCATTACATGCATTGACATCTGTTTTAATTTACAAAATTATTCTCACACAGACTAAACGAACATGGATTGCAGTAATTGGGGGACTGCTTTATGCATCAAATCCAAACTTGTTGTATTTGGGAATAACTGCAATGACTGAAGCACCATTCTTGCTATTTTTTGTGGCATCAGTTTATTTTCTGCAAAAATGGATCATACAAGATAATATTAATTTGAGATACATTTTACTTTCATCTGTATTTGTTTCTCTTGCAACTTTGTGTAGATATGAAGCATGGATACTTGCCCCCATTCTAGTACTATTTACAATATTTTTTGCATTCAAAAAAAGTAAAGATAAAAAAATAATTGCAATAATTTTGATTTCACTTGTCTCATTTTCTGGAATAGTATTTTGGACTGGATGGAATCAAGTCATTTATGATAATCCGTTTGAATTTGCAAATGCCCAATTTTATGCAGCGTCATCACAAGCTGTAGAAAGGCCATACAGAGACTTTTTGTATTTACAACCACAAAATGTCCTTTTCATTTATGGATCTGCTGCAGTCATGATTTCAGGTCCCATATTGTTACTATTTGCTGTAGGGGGATATTTTTCACATTTACGAGAAAAAATTAAGACATTTCCAAGTTCTATCTATTTTTTCATGTCTTTGCCTGTTTTGTTTACCCTGTTTACCATGTTCATAGGAATTGGAGAGATGAGTCAATGGTGGTTTAATGCTCGTTTTGCAACATTTCTGACACCGTTAGTCATTGTTTTAGCATCAGTTGCATTGTTAAGACTAGAAAAAATCAACAAGAAATTGATTTTGGGAATTGTTGTTACAGGCTTGTTTGTTTTCCAGATTACTAGTCCTGCTTTTGGAGTGGTGACATACTTGGATGCATATAGTGGGTGGATTTACAAACAATCCCCATATGCAAAGCAGACATCTGATTTTCTTTATGAGAATTATGATGATGGAAAAATTCTGATAATGACT
The DNA here is from genome assembly GCA_022573895.1 of Nitrososphaerota archaeon. Classification (GTDB taxonomy): domain Archaea; phylum Thermoproteota; class Nitrososphaeria; order Nitrososphaerales; family Nitrosopumilaceae; genus Nitrosopumilus. The sequence continues at coordinate 61,737 of JACZTB010000005.1, read as the reverse complement.
GGTTCGTCACAAGCACATAGAATTATGATCTCATCAGGTGTTGATTTGATTGATTACAATGAAGGAATTGAATCATTTTTGTTTAAACCATATTTCAAAGAACCGTGGAAATATAACAAATGGATAGTGATAGGATCAGAGCCTGATTCAGACTCTGTTAATGCTGCAAAGTTTTGGTTAGAGAATATAGACATGTTAAAAAATCATTATGATACTGTATATCAAAATCAATACTATCAAGTATTCAAATTGAAATCATAATTCGAAAAGAAGAAGTTTAGAATTTTTTACTAATTCCAACAATAACTACAGCTGGAATTCCAACATACATCATCACATTTAGCATGATCAATGATATTCCATATCCTAAAACTTCTACTTCTGAATCCATATCAACATAATTTAAAATTGAAAGAGATGAAATCATTGGAGTTATTGCAATCTTTACCATTTCTTTGAAAATAGGATTCTCTCGTTCATAGTCTGCAATAATTGGAGAAAATGAGTAGTATACATCATTGAACGTATTCATGAATGAAGTTCCTGATTTTGTAGTTAGTAATTGATTATCTCTGAGTTCTCTTAATTGTTGAACTTGGGGAGCTAGTTCTGAGCCATATGTTGCTGTAGCAATAAGACAACCACCGCCTTCATCATTTGTAGAGATATCTTCAGAACTTTGCTCTGTTGAACTAATATCTTGAATTTGTTTTGTGACATCATTTTGCCCTACTGTACTTTCTCCAAGAAAAGTAATCTCCTGCACAAAGACACCCATTTTTAATCCTGCATCAGTTTCAGTCCAACTTCGACTAACGTTGATATCATTACATGCAGTTTCTACAAACGCACTGCCTTCATCAGTATTGTCTAAAAGCAAATCAACATGATCTGGAACAAAAATTTCACAACTCGGTTCAAGAGATAATACTATAAGACCATGTACTCGGTCAGATTCAAATAGTTTTACTGCGCCACCTACAAGAGTAGATGATCTAATTAATGATATCTCATCATCACCGTAAAGTATTAGCGAACCGAGTTCATAACCATCACTTACTCTGATGATATCAAATGTAGTTCGCTTGGGCTCTCCAATACTTTCTATTCCATTTGTAAACAGAAATTCTGAATCTGCTGACTCAACAAAGAGATACGAGAGACTTTCCAGAATTTCATTCCTGTTGTTTATTGGCTGTATGACACTAGTAGATTTTAGATCATCAGAGCGCTCTAGTATAGATATTTCATGAGTAATCCATCCAGAATCACGACTATTCAATTTTGTAAACTCTGTGTCTATAGATCTTGTTCTAAGAAGACCTGACTGTTTGTCATAATAAACATCGAACAAAGTATCTACTTCAACAGTAATTACTTCAACCCCCTCTCGAAATTTTTGTAAGATAATTTTATGTGCGGTAAAATGATTATTTTTTGTTCCTGTTTCAAACGTATCACTAATACTAGAAAATGTTATTTCACCATAAGTAGAGCCCCCATCAAACTTACTGCCAAACTCAAGGTTTGTTGGCATTGCATAAAACGTTACAGGATCAAATTCTGCCAAGTCAAACTGTTTGGATTCAAGTTTCTTTTCATAAATATTTTCTAATATCTCTGCGTCAATTTTATTTTCTGGTGATATTATTTGTAGAAATGTCTGGTGCATGAATTCATCCCTTATTTCAGAATTGGCAGCTAATTTTACACTTCTATCAAATGTTACAACACTTCCTGAAATGTCAGCAACTGTATACTTAACCCATATTGCACTGTCTATGTCGTATCCTGAAATTTCAGAAATTTGATCTGCCATAAGACGTTTCACTCCCTCCATATCTTTTATCATGGCATCATCACCACCAACTTGTATTGAAAACGTATACTTTACCCACTGCCCAACACTTAATTCTATTTCAATATCTTCAGCATACACGCTTATTGGAATTAACAAAACAATTGCTATTGCGATAATTATTACAGGTTTCAATTTCGTGTGTTTCTCCAATCATCCTCTCTTGTTTTTGTTCGATGACAGTCCAAGCATAAACCTTGACAGTTTTCTATAGAGTTGTCGCCTCGTGTATCAATATGATCAAATTCCCAATTAGTAGGATACCTGCCACATTCAGCACATTTTCCGTGTTGTAACTCCTTTACACGTTCCTTTGTATTTGGAGTAAAGTCTTTTCTTTCAACATCTTTGTATGCTGATTTAGATTTGCTTTTAGCAACACCCAATATGATGATTAAAACGACAAACCCAATCCCGATGTAAAGTAGTCGATTATCATCTAGAATAATTTCTCCTGTTTGTGAATCTGTCATTATTCCTGTGTTGGGATCAACAATTTGATTCGTATCAATATCACGACAAGCAAAATTTCCTTGATTGTCTCTACCTTGATATGTTCCAACAGGACAAGTTCTTTCTACATTACTTATTCCAACACAAACAATCTCGGCTCCTCTGACTTCTGCCTTTGTTCCTTGAGGACAAATATCTGATTGGCTTGATGTTTGCGCAAATACTGCCGTAGGAATTAACAAAACAACTGCTATTGCGATAATTATTACCGATTTCATGGATAATACAATGTTAGAATATTAGTTATAAAATCATGAAAAACACCTCAAACAGAAACTAGAGAAGATAACGGAAGTATGTAAAGACAATATTTATGAAGTAGATTTAAAAATCAACAAAATAATAGATTCACAGAAGAAGGATTGACTGAGATTGATCCATGTCCAAAGTGTAAAAAGAAAGAAGGTTTTGATTGGCACTATGCTAAAGATAGTAGTATGACTGGTGGATATGGAACATGCAACTCCTGTGGAGCAAAATTCAAATGACTACAAAATGTAAACACAAAGAACTAGAAATTTTAAATGCAACTTTTTGTGTAAAATGTGGTAAGGTTTTTAAAACAGAAACCATAACTCAAGATTTACTTGATAGGAAGTTAAATAAATGACTAAGGAAAAGACGTGTCAATACTGTGGTTGTAGAAGTTGGAGCACAGTTTGTTATTATGAGTGCGGATGTCATGAACAGAAGAAGAAATAATACAATAAACTTCTCTTAATTCACTGTATGTTTTTTTATACATATGGCAATGTTTGTTGAAAAGAATCTCGGAGGCAACAGCAGGAGAGCGAGGTATGTAGATGAGTAGAAACTTGTCACATATACTGCAATATCTTCTAGTTATTGAGTAGTTTCCAGCATACGGATTTTGTGATACTGCTACCTTATGGCATATTGAATTGCAGACGTAGGTCATGGTGATACCTCTGTAATGTGGTCTAAGTGGTGTAGGTCTGTAGCTTGTGCGTGTGTAAGCTCCATACCTTGACCACTTGCATCACTTGTAGAGACATGGCTTACGTTGTACTTGTGAGATAATCTCTTGATGATATTCTCATTGAAGACGTATTCAGTTATTCTTCGCTTTTTGTTTTCAATAACCTTCCAATGTGTCTCTTTTTTTGCCTGGAATTTGTCTTTGAACAGGTTTGAGAGATAGTTTTGAGAGATAGTCTTTGAGAATTCGTTTGGATAGAATGATTTTCCGTCTAACTCTCCCTCAATTTCGTCTTGATCACCGATTAGTTTACTCCAAAATTTGCCCATTTTGAGCCTCATTCCACCATTCAATTGACTCAGAACCAGCTTGAAGAGTTCTGCATCAAGTGAATTCCATATTCCTTCATGTCTCTGATTAGTGTAAAATTTTACAACTTTTTGGGCTCTCTCTTCAAAGTCTGTGTCTTTGGCCACTCTAAGGAAATCTTCCCACAGCTCCTGATCACGGTTCTTTAATTTGCTCTCTACGTCTGGTAATCCTTCGTGAATGTTTGCAACCTTCCAGTATAGTAAACCTAATCGTAGAGTTTTGAGTTTGTTTTTTTCTTCTTTTGTTGGTCTCTTTATGTTGCCTTCTGGTGTGCCTTCAACCATGTGAATAATAGCTAATCTTTCCTTGAAGCCCTTGTCATGTGGGATATTCTCACCTGCAAATACTTTGAGGCCATATGTTTTGTAATACACCTGCTTCTTTGTGTTTGAAGTGTTTAGAATAATTGGTTTGATTGATCCTCTAGTGTAAGAGTTCTTGTATGTTGCAACTTTGTCTTTGTCTCTCCCCAAGTCCTGACACTCATCTTCACAGATAGTTCCACATGCTTCTTCATCTGTTCCATAAAAGTTGTAAATGTCTGCATGTGGTAAACCGTTAGAGTACATACATCTATATCCAAAATTCTTAAACAAGTGTAACGCAGTGCTCTTTCCTGATTCTGTCTCTCCAACAAAGTAAAGATAATGAACAGAGTCAATCCATTCAAGACAGTAAGTTTGTAACAAATCAACAGTAACTAATGTTTTGACCATCTCTGTTGAATCTATAAAGTGGTTTACAATATCCCAGATTTTGTTTAAGAGATACTGTTTTGTTTTTGATTTCTCCTTGAAAAAATCTAGTTCTTGTTTTGTATATTCATATTCTGCGTATCCACAAGAATTCTTCTCTATTGGTACATAGATTACACCATCATGTGTAATTCTTTCATGTGTCTTCACCTCTCCGTTAATGTTGCACAGAAACATTGGCTTTCCATCCACGATTGTTGATTCAACATATGTCTGGCCTAGTGTTGCTTTGATTATGGTTTTAACATCTGGAACCTTTGTTTTTTTCTCGGTTTGTGGGGTTGGGGAACTATACAGATGCTCATAGTCTATGTCGTGTTCTTTGTCCTTACACAAGGCAAGTTCATCACCATGCTTGTCTTTCTCACAACCAAAACACCAGGTCATGATAAAACCCCCAAAATAGGTATAAATGAGAAGTTAGATAATATTAATCACCTTTGATGCGAATCGAGGTTTGAGATTTAGGTGTGACGGTAAATCTAGCCTACTTCTCTTTTTACCATTTATCATAATTACAAATTATACCTCACAATTTCCATAAGAACCGGCTCGATCATTTCTCTTTAACATGCAGTTAGGTCAATTGATCCTAATGTTAACTCAGGCTGATCGCACAGAAAACAGCGTTTGTCAGAATTCTAGTCATTAATTTATGAGATTATGTTTATTTATAAAAAGTAAATGTGGATTCCGTTCTTCATGTGTTTAATTCTGATATTGTGATACGATCTATATAGTTCTGCGATCTACTCTTTAGTTTTCACTAAACCTTTTCTTAATCTCTGCTGGAATATCATCATATGCTATCTTTTCTATCTTGTCTATTACTTTGAAATATGGACCTCTCGTTTCCGATTTGGCACCTTCCCTGTTCCGTTGCATGTTGGACATTTTGTTCCGTCTTTTTGTGAGTCTCCTATTTCCTTTACTTTGGCATGAGAATCTTCAAATGTCATTCCTTACTCTCCTTTGGATCTAGTTCCTCTTTTAGTTTTCTGTTTTCTTTTACCAAATCATCCAAGTCATCAATCATCGACAGTTGATTAATGTTGGCTTGATCATACATGTCTGCTTTTTCTTTCAGTCTTTTGTTTTCCTGCTCTAGTTTGTACTGCTCGCTTACCGTACACATACCTTGTCTTAATCTCTTTAACCATAAATAGATAAAACACGTCTTCATTTTTCAAATGTTTTTTTTTACATTCTAGGATACTATATAATTCTGCGATCAGTCAATGTCAAAAACTTCTTTGTTGTATTCTTTCCTTAACTTTTGAGTCTCAACCATCAACTCATCAAGATTATCAGCCCTCTCTTTTAGTGCTTTGATGAGTTTCTCTTCCGATATTCCTAACTCACAGGTTAGTTTTTCTTCCAGATCAATCTTGTCCAGTCTGTTCTTCATTTCCATCTGAGCTTTTTGTAACTCCTCTATTTTCTGGTTCTTCTCTTGCAGCTCTGTGATTTTTTGATTTTTCTCTATGATCTCTATCTCCTGTCTTAGAGTGCTGTCAATTGTTAGCTCTGGTATGGCCTTTCTAAATTCTGCAAAGAGTTGTTCAACAGTTGGATCCAGATAAACATTATCCATTACAACCGTAACAGAGTGCCCCATCATCTTCTCAGCAAGTGAGATATTCATTCCGGTAGTTGTTTTTAGTATCGTATTCCAGCGCTTCCTGAATGCATGGTCTGCTTGCTTGTTGTACCTCTCACCAGTCTTGACTTGATTTATTCGTAATCCTGATTTGATGATGAGTTTTCGTATTACCTCCTTTAGTGCATCTGTTGAGGCCGGTCTTACCTTGGCAAATCCCAACTGATATGTTGAACGAAATGCAGGACTTACGGAATTAATCCGTTCGCCGTCTGTCTCTCTTTTCTTAACATAATCATCAAACATTGAACTAGCTTCAGGGGTGAGAAACGTTACATACTCTTCAAGGGCTCCTTCATAGACCAGGACTGATTTGCAATCCTCTATCTGCTTGATGTGTCTAATCTTGATGTCTTCTAATGCACCTATTCTGATTCCAGATGAGGCTATGAAATGAATCAGGGTTTTGGTGCGAATCTCACTAGTAAATGATAACATTTTGATGATTTCATCTGTTTTCCATGCCTCTCGGCCTGTCCTTATTACTCTCTCAGGTTTTAGTCTGTTAATCTTACTCCATCTCAATTCCAGATCATTGCAGTCCAAGAACGCCTTTATTGCTGCAATTGGGACGCTGATGGAGTTGGGAGATATTATTTTTTTGAGATGCATTACAGTCCTCTACATGGATCTGCATCTTTTCTTGAGGAATGGCAGCTAACCCATCATAATCTTTGAGACCACAAAACGACATGAACTTGTTCAAATGTCCAAGATACGTTTTTCTTGTTGCAGATGATTTGATAGAATTTTCAAAGATCAACATGCTTCGCTGCATGGTAGATGTACGTGAAAGTGGTATTTTAATCACGTTTGTACAAGGTAGAAAGATATTTCAAACCAAATCTTCTACTTAATGTATGACAAAGAAACGTCAAATCTTAGTTATTGGAAATAATACAAATGGATGTACGCCGAAACATGAAAAACTTGCATATGAAGTTGGAACTGAAATTGCAAAATCTAATTCTGTTTTGATAACTGGTGGATTGGGAGGAGTAATGGCTGCAGCATCACATGGAGCTCATGATGCAAATGGATTGACTGTGGGAATTATTCCTCAGGATGATGCTAGAATGGCCAATGAATTCTGTGACATTGTAATTCCAACTGGTATAGGACTTGCTCGTGATTTTGTAAATGCATTAACTGCTGACGGCGTGATCATTGTAGGTGGCGGTTCTGGTACTTTATCGGAAGTGTGTGCTGCATACATGCACAAAAAACCTATGGTTGCAATTAGAAACATAAAGAGTTCTGTTGAATCATATATTGACGGTTATCTTGATCATAGAGAAAATATCAAAATTATTGGAGTTGATACTCCTCAGGATGCTGTAAAGAAAATTTTAGAATTAATTACTGTGTCATACAACAGCGACACAGAGTCAACAGATGATGAAGTACTTGATGATTTTAATAAAATTAAGAGTGGCGAGGCTTCAAGAATGGCTCAAAAGAGTTCAGGTTAACATTATACTAACTACTGCATAGACACAAGTAATGGATCTGGCTTGTAAAACTCTCCATGTTCTTCAGCAAGTTTGTTTAATTCATCAACAATTTTTTTGATACCAATTTCTTTTGCCGTTTCAAACAATGGCTTTTTTAACCCTAATCCTAACTGTGCAGCTTTTTCAATTTCTTCAATGTCACTTACACCATTTGTAACAAGCCACGCTGCATTGTTTAGTATGTTGGCAATAATTTGAATTGGATCGCATTTTGCTGCTAATTCCTCTGAAAGTGAAACTCTTTCATATTTATCATCTGAATACTTGTAATATCCTTCTCCTGATTTTTGTCCGAGTTTCTTCTCATCAAACATTTTCTCAACTAAAGGATGAGGGTTGATTACTTTTTTGTCTCGTAAATGCATTTCTACAGTGGCTTTGTGAATTACATCCATCCCTGTAAAATCTGCTAACTCAAATATCCCCATTGGAAATCCTAATTTGAATTTGACAGCAGAATCAATCTCTTCAAGAGTTGCACCAGTTCTGTCTTTTACATAACATGCTTCATGAACCATTGGAATAAACAATCTATTAATTATGAATCCCGGAACATCTTTTCTACATATCACTGCTATCTTGTTAATTGATTTTACATATTCTTGAGTCAAATCAATTACTTTTTGTGATGTTTTCTCTCCTGGAATGATTTCTACTAGTTTCATTAATTGTGGTGGATTAAAGAAATGAATTCCTATGAATTTTTCAGGACGCGATGTTGTACTTGCTATTTCAGTAATTGGTAATGTACTTGTATTTGACGCAAAGACTACTTCTGGAGCTGCTGCCTTGTCTAATTCCGCATACACTTTTTTCTTTAAATCCATGATCTCTGGAACTACCTCAATAATTAATTCCGCATCTTTTACTGCTTCATTCAAATCAACAACAGGTGTAATCCTTGCAAAAATTGCGTCACCTTCTTCTTTTGAAATTTTTTCTTTAGAAACTAATTTGTCTAAACTCCATTTTACTTTCTCCATTGCTTTATCCAAAAATCCTTGTTCAATATCTCGTAATACTACATTGTATCCTGCAGTAGCTGAAACTTGAGCAATTCCATGTCCCATTACTCCAGAGCCTAAAACTGTGATATTTTTTATTGTCACTGTTTTTCAAAAATTGAGTATCCTTTATAATTTATCTTAATATCCCTCATTAGTCATTTGTAATTTCTAGTAGAATAATCTAAAATTAAACACCAAATGACTGGGTTGTTTTTTCACATCTAGGACACTTTAGTCCGTTTGTCTTAATACCACATTTTCTACAATACATATCAATTCCTACCACCTCATGAGAATGTGTTTTAGTTGCCTTGACAATTAAAATAATTAGTAATAGAATCCCTACTGCAATTCCAATCCATACAAGTACCATGACTAAGTTATACTGTATTGCATATTATCTCTTTATTTTTGATATTAAATTGGTTGCAAGACATGTATTGCATTTATAAATGGTGAATTTTTTTTTATTTATTGTCAAAAACACTAAATGAAATTAAATTACAGTCACAAAATATGCATGACCACTTTTCAACTATTGCCCTTTACGACAAAGAAACCTTTGATGAATCTCTAGAAATATTCCAACAAAATATCACGAAAAACTTTGATGATTTAGAACAAATCAAATGGCATGATGAGAATATCTTGATAGAAATTAAAAAATAATTCTAGAAAAGCTATTTTTTGAAACACTTACAATCACAGTCAAACATTCCTGCTTTTCCCATACACTGATCATGATATTCATGATAGCATTTCTCACATGTTACCATAAAATAATTCTATCAACCCGTTTTAAATCTCTTTAAATATGGTTTATTCAACTTAATCCTATGCCCGTAACAAAACCTATAATTGAAATTGTAAATGTTGTAGCATCAGCTACGATCGATCAGAGATTAGATCTGTATGATATTCAAAAAAAATTTCCCGGTGTGGAATACAATCCTGATCAATTCCCTGGTGCTGTCTTTCGCCTCAAAAACCCAAAAACTGCAACATTGCTTTTCAGTACAGGAAAAATGGTATGTACTGGTTCCAAATCTTCAGATTTAGCAAGAAAGGCTGTAAAGACAGTTGTACAAAAACTTCGTAAGGGTGGAATTAAAATCAAAAAAGATGCAGTTGTGACTGTACAAAACATTGTTTCGTCAATAAACCTAGGAGGACGAGTTCATCTTGAACAAGCCGCAAGAACATTGCCTCGAAGTATGTATGAACCTGAACAATTCCCCGGAGTCATTCACAGAATGCTTGACCCTAAAACTGTAATTCTTATTTTCTCATCAGGAAAACTAGTCTGTACTGGAGCTAAAACTGAGAAAGATGTCTTTCGCTCAGTAAATAATCTTCATAGCCTGCTTGAAGAAAAAGACTTGATGATTTATGATTAGACTTGCATTCACACTTGAGAATTAAATTTTAAAGAATGCCTCGCATCACTTTTAATGTATTTGATAATGTGTGAGTGTTTCAAACTAATTTTATAGATTCACTTGGGCACAAAAATGTAATTATCTGTATTAATTGTCTAATTTTTTTTCTCTATTGTTTTAATACTTATTTTTTCTTCTTTAATTATGCATTCAGAAAATTTTGACGAGGAGGCTCTACTATATGACATCCAACTTTCTGAACTAGCTTTAAAAATTTCAAAACTTACCTTTGGCTGGAAAAATCATTCAGACCCTGTAAAAGAAGTACCTAAACTTTTGAGTATGGTCAGAAAACTTTCTTTAGATATTTCAGATTATGATCAAAGATTAGGTTCTCAGCTTAGTGATTACCAGAGAAACAAAATCTACGCTTCAATGGATGAATTAGAAAAACTAATCCCTTACATGAAAAATAAAATCAAAATCTTTGAAAGTTTAGAAAATATACTTGATCACAGATAACAATTGTGAGTAGTTACATCTGATAATTATAAGGACATTCCGCATCACTTTTAATGTATTTTAAAACATCATAAGATAATGGGTTTGTTCAAACGTAACAAAGATAATGAAAACAAAACAAAATGTGAAAAATGTGGTACTGATTTACATGATCCTGAACGTTTGAAAAGACATATGAAAAAAGCACATGGTAACGTTCCTGAAAAGAAATTAGATCCAAATGCAGGCGATGGCGGTCTATGGTAAAACGAAACTGAGACTCGGTCAAAGAACTGGTATAGTTTTTGGATGTGCTTTAATAATTGAATTGACAGTTCTGTCATTAGATGTCTTCTCATTTTAGAATCTAATTCGTGAAGTTATGTTTGAATATGTATTGATCTTAACAATGATGCCAGTACATGCTATGTTGCGACTAAATAATGATCCAACGAAAATAAAAGATTGTACTCTCAATCCGTATGATAAAATAACTACCAAGTTTGGTGAGGGCTTTGTATGGGCTTCCATTATTAACCACTAATAGATGATTTAATATTTTGAAACCTTGATGTAATACTATGGATTGTATTTTTTGTAAAATTATTGCAGGTGAGATTTCAGCAAAAATTCTTAAAGAAACTTCAAACACAATATCATTTTTAGATGCATTTCCACTCGCAAAGGGACATGTGCTTGTGATCCCAAAAACTCATCATCAAAAAATTCAAGATTTGAGTCATGAAGAAAACACTGATTTATTCTCTCTTGTTCATTTGATGATTTCTAAAGTAGACGCTTTAACTGGTGCAACTTTGCTTGCAGTGCATAACGGAAAAGAAGCTGGACAAGAAGTCCCTCATGTTCATGTACATCTAGTTCCACGAAGTGCAAATGATTCAGCAGGTACCATTCACAGTATGTTTAACACTACATTGAAACTATCTGAATCTGAAATTGAAGAACTTTACAAAAAGTTAAAAATTTAATTTCAATAAGGAAACAATTTCTCTTTTGTATCTATATTCTCTACACTAATTGCTTTTGTCGGACAAGTTTCTGCAGCAGTCATTATCTTGTTTACCCCAGCACCTTTCTGATTGATTACTGATGATTTAGGATTAAATCTACTTTCTTTATCTATTTCAAAAACTTCTGGTGCTATAGTTTCACAACTACAACAACCGATGCACAAACTTTCGTCTACCTTTACGAAAAGATTTGGTTGCTTTTTTGGTTCTCTTACTTTCTCAAATTCTCCATTTCTACCATCTGGACGTACACGAGCATTGTATTCATTCCAAAATTTTTTCTCATATTCTTTCCAAAAATCAGGATCTCCTTCTTCAAATTCTCGAGTAAATTTACTCCAGTCTTGTTCAGGAATCTTTTCATCATATTGAGCTCCCCATTGAGGTTTTCTCTTAAAGTTTGTATTTGTGTTTGATTTGCTGTCAGTATATTCTTTATATGTTAAATTGTTGTTTTGATTATAATTTTTCTTAAGGTGATTATATGCTTCAGTAATTTCTTTAAATTGCACATCCTCATTTTTATCCTTGTTTTTGTCAGGATGTAATTCTAGTGCCATCTTTCGATAAGCTGTTTTGATCTCAACTTGAGATGAGCCTTGTTTTACATTCAATACTTTGAGTGCCTGATACGTGTTCACAACTTTTAGAGACTTGTCATAAGTTAAAAATAATTGCATAAGATTTGTGGCAAATCTTGTTTATTCTAACAAAATTTCATTATCTGCTTTCCACGCAGGTTCTACAATACATAAAAATCTCAAATTAGTTGAACCTATATTTTCAATAATTTGTTTAGAATTTGGCGGAACATACACCGAATCATCTTTTTCAAGTTGATATGTATCTTCGTTGATCTTTAGGTTTCCACTTCCTTCCAAAATATAGTAGATCTCAGATGAGCTCATTTTGTGAAGTTTAGATTTTTTTCCTGGTTCTAGTGTAAATTGTGCTATACTATAATTAATTCCATTTAGTGTGTTATGTGGATGAAAATATTGTTTAATTTTTGTCCCTTCATCTCCTTGGATAGACTTGATCTCGGAATTTTTTCTCAGTAACATTTCGTCTAAATGATTTTTGAAACTCTTATTTTGAAATCTGATTCATACCATATTGTTTTGTATACTGCATTTTTTTTAGGTAAGATGTTTATTGCAATATGAGAGAATGTCTTTTTTTTGTCGATTGATCCATGGGTATGAAGTATTTTTGCTGGGATGTGTACAATATCCCCCTCATTGAGGACTACCTTCTCTGTTCTTTTAATCTTGAAATTAGCATTACTTGAACCGTATCTTCGAAAAATCTCAAGACTTCCATTGCCTTTTGTTACAATTAACACTTGATTTCCATTATGTGAATGAAGTTTTGTTCTAGATCCTTTCTCAAAGTGAACATGATAGATATCTTGTTCTTTTAATTTTATTTTATCTGAAAGAACTTTCATCCATGTTTTGTTTGTAAACCAATCTGGGTTTACTTTTCTTTTATCTCCTGATCCAAAAATGTTTGATTTTTTCATTCTAAATTCTATCCAAAATTTTCTTTTTCTTTGCCTGGAATTCCTTTTCTGTAATTACTTCAGCCTTTCTTAACTTACCAAGTTTTTTCAGTGTTTCCAAGTCATTTTGAGTATTTGATGTTACACTTTTTGCAGCTGAAATTCCTTCGCTGATTTTTTCAGCTCCTCTTTTTTGTAATATCCCACTTTCTTTTTTTGCTTTATTCCGAAGTTCTTTGCTTGTTTTACTAGCTTGTTTTGCAGTCATTATTCCAATCTCTACTGCATCCTCTAATACTTCATCTGCTTTTTTAACTCCTTCTTGAAGTGCCTTGTCTGCTTTTTTTAGTAATTTTTCAATGTATCCACCTTTTTTTGATTTTCCCATGATTCTTAAATTATTTTAAATCTATTATTTCTTTCTTAGTAGAATTGGTTTAATAGCTGGAATTGTTTACTTTGTGTAGTTTTGGCAAAGACTGCTTATGATGTAAAGACAATTGTTCTAAGAAAAAACATTGATGAAAAAGAAGCAATGCATATTGTAGAAGAAAAAAAAACAAAACCCTTCAAATCATTGCTTTCACGACCAAAAAAAGAAGACGTTCATGTCCATTCTCTGAAATTATACTATGAGTGCATATTGATGATTTCTGGTAAATATATTGCAGATTATTACAGAAAAGCAACTCATTCCATATCCGTTGATTCAAATGTAAACGAGGTTGTATTGGGTGATGGTATTTTTCCTGTACGCTCAAAGTCTGGTCTTAAGAAGGCAATTGTTGGAACTAGAGGTAAAAACAAGATTGATTTGAAATTAGAAGAACATGTCTTTATTGAAGAAGAAGACGAATTAACATTTGATCATCATGGAAACGATCTTAAATTTCCATTCAAAATCAATTCAAAAACAATTGAAAACTATCCTAAACGATTATTGGAAAAAAATCAACCAAATGTCAAAAAGCCAGAAATAACATATGATTCTGCAATAAACAAACTTCAATCACAACTAAAAAAACCAATAGAGGAAGATGTAAGAAAACTTAATGATGAGTTTGTTTTACGCGAAATCACTGAAGTCTATGTTCCAATCTTTGAGGCAAGGTTGATAGGACCAAAAAAGAAAGTTGGTATTATTCGTATAGATGCAGTACGAAAAAAGATTCTGTAATTGAATTAATCTCTTTACTAACTATCTAATGAAACTGATTTTATAGTTTCACAAGTTTTCTGAATTGGTTATTATCATGAAATTTCTCAAATAATTTTTCTTCTTTTGCCCATGAACGAATTAATTTAGGATTTTTAGAAATTGCCATCTTCAATAGCTCTAATGATTCTGGATACATTCCTAAAGCCGCTTTACTTCTTGATTTTGCATAGATGATGTTTACGTTGTCTTTATGTTTTGATAAAATCTGTTCGAAGATATTAATTGCCTTTTCATGCTTGTCTAACTCTGCAAGTTCTATTCCTTTGTGAAACAATGCATCCATGTGACTTGGATTTTTTCTGTAAACCTTTTCAAAACAATTCAGAGCCATTTCATGTTTTTTCATTTTGCCTAGAATAATCCCTTTGTAAAATAACGCATTTGGTTTTCTTGGTTCTATAGAAATCGCTTTATCTAAAAATTCTATGGCTTCTTCATGTTCTTGTAATCTGTCAAGTAATACTCCTTTGTTAAAATATGATGCAGCAAGTTTTGGGTCTGCCTCTATTGCTTTGTCATAACATTCTGCTGCATCCTGAACATTACCCATTTCTGCCATTGCAATTCCTTTGTTGTTAAACGCTTGAGCATCTTTGGGATTCATCTCTAATAATTTATCAAAACAAGTCACTGCATCACTGTATTTTTTTATCTGGTTTAATGCAAGTCCTTTATTGTATAATGCTGAAGTATTTTCTGAGTCTTGCTTTAGAACCTTGTTGAATAATGAAATGGCCGCCTTTGGAAGATTCCTTTCCATCATTGACATTGCATGATAAATTAAATCTTCTGTGTTCACTTTTGAACCAAATAGCCCCATAATTTCTACAAAATGATATAGCTAATGAAAGTTTGGCTTATCCTAGCGACTTGAATTTCTTGATTGCTTCTTTTACCATGTCTTCTTGTTCTTTTGCTGATGTATCTGTAGGGTCATCTGTTGCATAGTCTTCTTTTCTCTCTTTTTTCTTTTCCATACTTTTCTAGATTTGTTTATTTTATAAAAATTGAATCTTAATATTCAAAGATACGCTTAATTTTAATCAAAAAAGAATCTGTTTATTGCCTAATAGCGAAATCAAGTATTTAGCTGATAAAGTTCATGTGCATAGATGGCCACAAAACACACCAATTTGGAATAATTTAATACAAAAACAGTTAGGTGATTCTATTAACAAAAATCCAGAAAAAAAACAAATTACAGTTAGAGACAAAACCATTCAAATTGAAAATTTTGAATTTAATTCTCTCGACAAAATTGGAATTTCAATACCTTTATTCAAAGATGAGTGTACAATGATTTTTGAAGCCCAATTTGGAGAACTTTTTGCCCATGTTCATATTACTATCAAATCTAGAAATTATATGGATATCTTTAACCAACTAATTTCTTGGAGACGTAGGGTTTTTCCAAAAGGTTCATAACATCTAAAAATTCTCTGATGCTAAAATCATCTTCTTGATATCATCTTTGCTATGTGCATTAGATATTGCACCTAATTTACCCGGTAAAAAGAATATTCCATCATGTGATATCATCTTGAAATGATATCTTTGTAGCATTTGTGAATCACACTTTGCAGCCTGTGCTGCATTTGTAACTTCTATAATGTCGCCTTTTAGAAAGTGAGTCATAAACAATGAGCCAATTCCAGTGACCACAACTTTTCCATCAAATACATTCCTAATCTCTTTTCTGGCAAACTCTCCAAGTGAGTTAATTTTTGAATAAACTGATTTTTTTGATTTCAGGTAACTAAGTGTTGCATATCCTGATGTCATTGATATGGGATTGGCAGAAAATGTTCCCCCACCTATATAGGAGCGCTCAGATTTTTTCTTTCCAGTTGTATCTGCATATTCCATGATCTCTTTTTTACCACACATGACGCCAATAGCCATTCCGCCTCCTACAATTTTTCCCAGAGTTACAATATCAGGATCAAGTTTCATAGTAGGATAGAGACACCCATATCTGAATCTAAAACCTGTGACAATCTCATCTAAAATATACAAAGATTTGTTTTTGTGAACAAATTCTTGAATTCCTTTGAGATATTCTTTAGATGCCGGAATACATCCACCTCCACCTAAAACTGGTTCGATGATAACCCCTGCAAGATTCTTTACATGTTTTTTCAAAATCATCAAAGAGCTATCTAAATCATTGTAAGGAATTGAAATAATTTTTTCTTCATTGATTATTCCACTACTTTCTGATTCTGTAAATGGCCAATTTACACTCTTTAGCAGATCCGAAGTATACCCGTGCCATCCTCCATCAATCTTTGCAATAATTTTTTTACCTGTGACAGAACGCGCTAGTCTTACTGCATACATTGTAGCTTCAGTTCCTGATGTAACATAGCGAATTTTTTCTGCAACTGGAACTGCCTTTGAAATTAATTCTGATAGTTTTATTGTCTGCTCATTTACGGTTCCAAACATCCAGTTTTCTTCAATCTGCTTTTTTAAAGATTCTTTGACATTTTTTGGGCCATGTCCTAATATCAAACTCCAGTGACCCATCCAATAATCCGCATACTTGTTGTTGTCCACATCAACTAGATTTTTTCCTGTAGATGATTTTACAACAAATGGATATGGTTCATAAAATCTTATGTTATGACTTACTCCATGTACATGAAGTTTTAAAGATCTTGCAAATATCTTTGCAGATGTCTTGGTTTTCTTTTTGTATTCAGAATTGTAATTTTTCAAAAGTAACTTTTAAAACAAAATCTACAATTTTAACTATCAAAAATCTCTAAAAGTTGAACATTTTTCATCGATCAGGCATAATTTCACGCATGGTTTATATGGTTTCTGCTGTCTTCACCTTCTGCATACGTAACGCATTAGGCGGCGCTTGTGATGAAGTTATGGTATTATGCCATTTTATGATTCATGGGCCTCCAGTTACGCATACAAAATGAGGATCTGATCAAAATGATCAAATCTGAAATGTGAAGATTATGTGCATCCGTCAATTCCAATATAAGTACAATGTGTACTTAAATAATCAAAAAATAATAAAGTAAATCAGAATCCGGTTGATCCTGCCGGACCTGACTGCTATCGGATTGATACTAAGCCATGCGAGTCATTGTAGCAATACAAGGCAGACGGCTCAGTAACGCGTAGTCAACCTACCCTATGGACGGGAATAACCTCGGGAAACTGAGAATAATGCCCGATAGAACATTATGCCTGGAATGGTTTATGTTCCAAATGATTTATCGCCGTAGGATGGGACTGCGGCCTATCAGTTTGTTGGTGAGGTAATGGCCCACCAAGACTATTACAGGTACGGGCTCTGAGAGGAGTAGCCCGGAGATGGGTACTGAGACACGGACCCAGGCCCTATGGGGCGCAGCAGGCGAGAAAACTTTGCAATGTGCGAAAGCACGACAAGGTTAATCCGAGTGGTTTCTGCTAAAGGAACCTTTTGTTAGTCCTAAAAACACTAACGAATAAGGGGTGGGCAAGTTCTGGTGTCAGCCGCCGCGGTAAAACCAGCACCTCAAGTGGTCAGGATGATTATTGGGCCTAAAGCATCCGTAGCCTGCTCTGTAAGTTTTCGGTTAAATCTGTACGCTCAACGTACAGGCTGCCGGGAATACTGCAGAGCTAGGGAGTGGGAGAGGTAGACGGTACTCGGGAGGAAGTGGTAAAATGCTTTGATCTCTCGATGACCACCTGTGGCGAAGGCGGTCTACCAGAACATGTCCGACGGTGAGGGATGAAAGCTGGGGGAGCAAACCGGATTAGATACCCGGGTAGTCCCAGCCGTAAACTATGCAAACTCAGTGATGCATTGGCTTGTGGCTAATGCAGTGTTGCAGGGAAGCCGTTAAGTTTGCCGCCTGGGAAGTACGTACGCAAGTATGAAACTTAAAGGAATTGGCGGGGGAGCACCACAAGGGGTGAAGCCTGCGGTTCAATTGGAGTCAACGCCAGAAATCTTACCCGGAGAGACAGCAGAATGAAGGTCAAGCTGAAGACTTTACCAGACAAGCTGAGAGGTGGTGCATGGCCGTCGCCAGCTCGTGCCGTGAGATGTCCTGTTAAGTCAGGTAACGAGCGAGATCCCTGCCTCTAGTTGCCACCATTACTCTCAGGAGTAGTGGGGCGAATTAGCGGGACCGCCGCAGTTAATGCGGAGGAAGGAAGGGGCCACGGCAGGTCAGTATGCCCCGAAACTCTGGGGCCACACGCGGGCTGCAATGGTAATGACAATAGGTCCCAAATCCGAAAGGATGAGGTAATCCCTAAACATTACCACAGTTATGACTGAGGGCTGCAACTCGCCCTCACGAATATGGAATCCCTAGTAATTGCGTGTCATTATCGCGCGGTGAATACGTCCCTGCTCCTTGCACACACCGCCCGTCGTTTCATTGAAGTGAGCTTTTAGTGAGGTGACGTCTGATTGGCGTTATCGAACTTGAGGTTCGTGACAAGGGAAAAGTCGTAACAAGGTGACCGTAGGGGAACCTGCGGTCGGATCACCTCCTTAGACAAGGAAAGTGTACGGATGCACTTATCTTCACAAAATCATCGATGCAATGCATCACGAAAGTGTTGTATGAAGGATGTAGCAGGTCTCTGCCAGGAGATTTGCAATGATCGTCGTGCATAGTCGTGTAATATGTGGCTGAATTTGCCGGTGTAAAGACGGTAATAGGTGGATTGCTAGGCTTGAGGAGAGAAGAAGGACGTGGCAAGCTGCGATAAGCTCGGGGTAGGCGCACGCATCCTATGATCCCGAGATGTCCGAATGAGAATCTTACACATTTGTGTATTCCAGTACAATAGTATTGGAAGTCGAACCGTGGGAATTGAAGCATCTTAGTACCACGTGGAAAAGAAATCAATTGAGATTTCCCAAGTAGAGGCGATCGAAAAGGAAAGAGCCCAAACTGAATCCTTCGGGAGATGTGGTGTTTTGGTATGATAATATGGAATCTTGGAACACAGCTGAAATGATCTGAAAAGTTCTAGCATAGAGGGTGATACTCCCTTAAGCGAAGTGGGAAGAGTCCTATTCATACCCGAGTAGTTGTCCTTGGTAGTGGGCAATGAATATGGGTGAAAGTAGCATCCGAGGCTAAATATCTCTCAAGACCGATAGTGGACTAGTACCGTGAGGGAAAGCTGAAAAGTACCCCGGAAGGGGAATGAAAAGTGCATGAAACCTATTACTTACAGACGTGCATGGCATGAAAGGCGATTTTTTCAGATTAGAGATTCTAGCAATAGAGTTGAAGATCTGATATTCAAATCATCAGTGTCATGCGTTCCGTCTCGAAACACGGGCCAGGGAGCTAACTGTCATGGCAAGTTTAAACCTGTAAAGGTGAAGACGAAGGGAAACCGAGTTCTCGCAGCATTCGCAAGAATGTGAGGAGAAGCGTGTGAAAGTGCGTAGAGTCATGGCGGCTAGGCTAGAAGCCAGTCGATCTATTCCTGGGCTAGATGAAGGCGGGCGAAAGCCCGCTGGAGGTCTTAAGACGTTCTGACGTGCAAATCGTTGTTGTGACCTGGGAATAGGGGTCAAAAACCAATCTAGACTGGCGATCGCTAGTTCCAACCGAAGCGTCTCGCAGGGCGTGCTTTGTGGAGATAGTGTTTCCGGTAGAGCACTGATAGAGCGGCGCGGGGGAGAAATCCCTCACCGCTCATTCAAACTCCGAACGGATATACATCGTAGAAGCAAGGACACGGGTTCATGTGGCGTAAGGCTCATGACCGAAAGGGGTTTAACCCAGACTGAAGTTAAGGTCCCCAAATTTTTGCTAAGTGTCAAGCTAAAGAGCGTATTCTCGCCAAGACAGCAGGGAGGTAAGCTCAGAAGCAGCTATCCTTTAAAAAGTGTGTAACAACTTACCTGCCGAGGGGGAATGCCTCAAAAACGGACGGGGCTAAAGCAAAATACCGATACTTTAGATAATCATCAGTGGATGATTCGTGGTAGGTTGGCGTAGTGATTGGGTCGAAGCAGGGCGTTGACGTCCTGTGGACCGGTTTCTATTGCAGATCCTGGCGGCAGTAACAGCATAGTATGGTGAGAATCCATACCACCGCAAGCGCAAGGGTTTCCAGGCAATGCGTTATCAGCCTGGAGGTAGTCGATCCTAAGGTTTGCCTCAAAAGAGTAAATCGAATGGGAAACTAGTTAATATTCTAGTACCTTGCATGGAGCGTTTGAGCTATATGGTTCGCTTTCGGATAGGGGGTGTACAACCGTCGTTGTATCTAACTGTTCGAGGATTGGGGAGTGTCGTAATGACGAGAACTAGTCCGAGGCAGGAATGGCTTCGCGTTAGCGAAGTTTTCTCGATTCCAAGAGACCATGAAAGACTATGTAGTTAGCAACATGCAAGTTCGTACCCAGAACCGACACAGGTGCGCTGGCTTAGAAAGCTAAGGTGCTACGGGTATACCGTATGGCGAGGGAATTCGGCAAATTAGTCCTGTAGCTTAGGTATAAGGGATGCCTGCGATCTTCATGAGGAATGGGGACCGCAGGTTGCAATGACAAGGGGGTTCCGACTGTTTAATAAAAACACAGGTGACTGCTAGTCCGAAAGGATTTGTATAGTCGCTGAATCCTGGCCGGTGCCGGTACCTAAAACTTGGGTTCAACCGAGCTAAGGGCCGGTTAACGCCGGGAGTAACTCTGACTCTCTTAAGGTAGCCAAATGCCTTGTCGGGTAAGTTCCGACGCGCATGAATGGAACAACGAGAGCCCCACTGTCCCCGCCTACAACCCGGTGAAGCCACATAAGGTGGACGAACAGTCCATCAACTTCCATCGGGGAGAGAAGACCCCGTGGAGTTTTACTGCAGCTTGTGCTTGTGGTATAGTAAGAATTGCACAGGGTATCTGGGAGCCATGCTTAACGTTCTCCGGGATGTTAAGAAGCAACGATGTAACACCAGACTCTTTTTGCAGTGCCACTTATCCAGTGAAGACTGGAGACACGTGCTGGTGGGCAGTTCGGCTGGGGCGGCACCCCTTTGAAAAGATATCAAAGGGGCCCAAAGTTGAGTTCAAACGGGGCAGAAATCCGTTGAAGAGGGCAAAGCCAAAAACTCGACTGAATGGATTTCCAAACGCACGGAATTCATAGACGAAAGTCTGGCTTAGCGATCCTTCGTGTGCCCACTATTGGGGCCCGGAGGTGACAGAAAAATTACCCCAGGGATAACAGGCTCGTCGCGGGCGAGAGCTCCTATCGACCCCGCGGTTTGGTACCTCGATGTCGGCTTTTCCTATCCTGGTCCTGCAGCAGGGGCCAAGGGTGAGGCTGCTCGCCTATTAAAAGGGAACATGAGCTGGGTTTAGACCGTCGTGAGACAGGTCGGTCTCTGCCTGATGGAAGCGTGAATAACTGAGGGGAAGTTGCTCCTAGTACGAGAGGAACAGAGCAGCGTGGCCACTGGTCTACCGGTTGTCTGACAAGGCAGGCCGGGCAGCTAAGCCGTTTAGGCTAAGTGCTGAAAGCATCTAAGCACGAATCCTATCCCGAGACAAGTTATTCTTTCATAAGATGAAGGTCGGCAGCAGAAGACTGCGTTGATAGGAAGGTGGTGTAGATCACAAGCTTCGGCGAGTGATGAGCCAGCCTTTACTAATAGACCAACACATCGGTTCAGCCACTTACATAGAGACTATGCACGATGAATTCATTTTCAATTCATCAAGTGGAACGTATACACGACTTGTACGGTGATTTTATTTTTAATCAGCCTAGCGAATGCTATGCATTTTTTGTGATTCAAAATCCCATAATGTACACTATGACTATTTACCCTCTTATCCAAAATAACATACAACCGCTTGTATTATATCAAATGAGTACTATTATGTTACTATGAGAACAGCATCATTATTAAAAAAATTAAATTTAGATATATCTGAATTTGAAGAACTTCTCTTTGATCATTCTATTGTATCTGTGACTGACGAAACAGGAGATATTGTATATGTTAACAAAAAATTCTGTAGGATCTCAAAATATTCTGAAGAAGAATTAATTGGACAAAATCACAAAATTTTAAAATCTGATGAACACCCTCCAAAATTTTTTACTGAATTATGGGATACTATATCAAATGGCAATGTATGGGATGGTGAAATAAAGAATCGCAAAAAAGATGGTATATTTTATTGGGTAAAAACAATAATTATTCCAATTATGGATTCTGAAAAAAATATCACAAATTACGTTTCTGTTACAACAAATATTACAAAAGAAAAAGAAATTCAAGAACGACTAATCAAAATGGAAGAGCAACTAATCAAACAAAATAAAACTTTGCTTTCTGAAGTTGAAAGTAAAAGTGCCGAGTTAGTAAAATCTGAACGATTGGCAACAATTGGCACAATGGCGAGCCGAATTGCGCATGATTTGAAACAACCTTTGACTATCATGTATACCTATGCTGAAATGTTAACTCCTGAAATCCTTTCAAAACTTGATTCAAAAGATAAAGAAAAATGGCTTCGATTACAAAATTCTATTTTTGATATGAATAGGATTATTGAAGACGTTCTAGATTTTGCAAGAACAACTGAAATAAAAAAGAAAAAATCATCATTATTGAGCATTTTACGTTTATCAATAAATCATGTAAAATCGTCTTATGGGATTGAAATTAATTTACCTGAAAATGATGTCTCTTTAAGATGTGACTCACGAAAGATAGAGGGTGTAATGTCCAATTTACTCAATAATGCTGTTCAGGCATTAGATGAGCAAGGTGAAATTGATGTGACTATATCTTCAGATTCTAAGTTTGTGACTATTTGCGTAAGGGATTCTGGTTCTGGAATACCTGAAGAGAATTTAGAGAAAATTTTTGAGCCAATGTTTACCACAAAAAAGACTGGAACTGGATTAGGATTAGTCATTTGTAAAAGCATTGTAGAGCAACATGGCGGAAGTATCTCAGTACGTAACAAACCAACCACTTTTACCATAAAATTGCCTCTCTAGTGTATTCAAAGTTTTTTTGATTTTATTCTTCTAGTTCTATATCCTTTTGAAGTTCTTTTGGTAGCCCCTCCCACCATTCTTTTTTGTTCTCAGACATTAAACAACAAGATCTCAAGTTGTTAATAGATCTATTGGTTAATTCTTCAAAGTAATTGTTCAAGAAAACCTGACAAAATTCAGTCCTTAGTATATCTAATATCTGAAATATCATCTGCCTCTTTAATTTTCACAATTAACGTATCTCCTAATTTGTTGAAAACTCTCTGGCGCTTTTCGTTTGTCAAAAACCATCCTAAGACTATGTCTATTGGTAATAGAAATGATTTTCCAAAACTACTTATCATAATTCCTTTCAAATCTGGTTTTTTTCCATAGATGTTGACTACTTTCAAATTAAGAATTTTTTTCCCAATTGTTTGACCTGTTTTGTACTCTAAAATTGTCCAATAAACAAAGAACAAGATACTAGTTGGAATGTATTGTGTACTTTCTACCCAAAAAATATCTTCTTCAAATTCATAATCTATTGTTCCAAATGATGCAAGAATTATTGATGTTGAAATAATTGAAACAATAATGAAATCGATCAACCAAGCAAGAAACCTATCTGTCCATTTTGCAATAATTATTTTTGAAGATATGCCTGAATCACTCATAAAATAGTTAATTATTTCAAATTAATAAAATGTGTTGATCAATAGTTAACACTAATTACAACATAGCTAATTTATTTGTGCATTAGAATGAAAATGTATGAAAGCAAAATTTGGGACATCTTGTGTATCTTGTGGCGATAAGATTCAACCTGGAAAAGAGATTATAAAAAACAAAGATGAAAAATGGGTTCATAAGCATTGTGCTGAAGATTCAGAAGAATTACCCTAGAAATTAATAGTCTATCCTTTCAAATAAATTTGAAATTATTTTGATACCTATAAATCTCCTCGATGTATTTTTCTGGACATTTCGTAGAAATGAAAAAGATATTGTGAAACTATACACCGCTCTTTCTCCTATAATGCAACTTGCTACAGGTGGATCCATGCTTAATTTTGGTTGTTGGTCTCCACAACATACAGATCCAATTTCGGCTCAAAATAATCTATGCACAATTTTTGGAAATTTAGCAGAACTATCTTCTGGAAAAAATGCTGTTGATGTAGGAAGCGGGTTATCAGCTCCATCTAAATTATGGAGAGATAATTTTTCTAATCTTCATCTGTATTGTGTGAATATCAATTTTAAACAATTAGTTTTTTCTGGAAAAGAAAAAAATATGGATTTCATAAATTCTACCTCTACAAAACTCCCTTTTGCTAGCGATTCTGTTGATCGAGTCTTGGCATTGGAATCCGCTCACCACTTCAAACCTTTATCAAATTTTATCTCAGAATCAAAAAGAATCTTGACAAAGTCTGGATTGCTTGTAATGGCTATTCCTATAATTACTGGTAGTTATTCTATTGGAAAATTAGGACTTTTAAAATTTACTTGGTCTTCAGAACATTATGAATTTGATACTATCAAAGAATTGGTTGAATCTGGAGGATTTACCATTTCTGAAGAAAAACTAATCGGTAAATTTGTCTATGAACCTTTAGCAAATTATTATATTGAACACAGAACTATCATAAAAAAATCTATTTTAGAAAAATATCCCGGATATGTTGAAAAAATTCTTTACAAATCAATTCTTAAAATGAAAAAAGCATCAGAACAAAAAATAATTGATTATGTGATTCTGAAATGTATATTGAAGTCTAAACTATGATGATTTTTTCACTAATTAGGTATTCCATTGCATTAATGTACTCTAATTCTGAAGTCAAGCCTTCTGTAAACCACATTGAACTTGTTTTCCACCATTTTGGAATCTTCAAGTCATCTGATTGAATTCCTACTGAATCCTGAAACACATTGGTTTTAATCAATAATGCTTTTTCCCAATTTGTGGTAATTTCTATCTTTTCAAATTTCTCAGAAAGTAAAAGTCCTGTTTCTTTATCAATAATTAATAATTTAGTTTTATCCGGATTTTGTGCAATTAATCCCACTCTGACTAAATCTCCTATTGGGAAATCTGTCGTTCCAATTATTTTATAATCGTCTTCAATTGTTTGGCCAACTATGATTGGAGTTTTGTAAAAAAACTTTACAGTTTTGCAACATATTTCTTTAACAGGAATTTTTGTATTTTCATCAAGATAAAATTGATCAGTTTCTATCTTTTCTGCTGAAATTTTCCTGACATCTATCAAAATTCCCTTTGAATCAATTTTTTTAATTTGAAATTCTTCAGTAGTAGTTTGTCCAAATTTACTAGTAAGTGAATAAATTACAAAATCTGTTTCTTTCATACACAAGCCATCTTCATTGCAAACTCTATTGCTGATATTGTCAATTATTGGTAGTGAAAGAATATTGTTTTGTAGCATTGCTCTTATTCCATATGCATATTGACTATCTTTATTATTTCCATCAACCCACAATTTTACATCTTTTTTAATCCAATCTGGCATTATAGTGAATTCTTTAAGATGTCTTTCTTTGGTGTAATCCGAAGTTCCTAGATATTTCTCAATTTCTATAATCAATACCTTATCTCTTAATTGATGTGTGCTGTTCCACGCAACATGATTATACAAAATTTCACATGCTCTAAGATTGGGAAAATTTTGGTGCTGATTAGCTAATGTGTTTTGTCCTAGTAACTTATATTCTTCATAAAAAAACTCACAAAATTTCAAAATATCTTCTGATGTGATTACTTTAAAATCTGGTTGGTGACCTGAAACATTTTGAATACTAAAATTTAGAATTAATATAATTACTATAATTCCAATAAATGTTATTTTCAATAATATCTATCTGTAGTTTTAACTTATTAGTTCCGTGTGAAAATTTCTTTAACATAATGGCCAATTTGGAATTCTATGTCTAAAAACTGTTCCATAATTCCGCATTGAAATTGGCTAGGTTTTTATTTTTGATATTCTGACCAAGTTTATTATGTCAAATCCAGATCTCACTTTGGAATTGTTTGGCAAAAAATGTAATCAACTACTTAGAGAATCTGAGATTAGATTTGCAGGAATTGTTGACAAGGATGGTAAACTCATAGCAGGTGGCTTTAAGGAAGGAATTACTCCTCATGAACGCGATGAGACTAAACTAAAGTCATTTTTTGAGTTTGTTTCAAAAGCCTCTATTCGAAAAGAATTTGATGAGAGCTTAGGACCAATTAACTATATTGCTGCCCGACGAGACAAAGCTGTTTTAGTAAGTTTTCCATTTCCTATCACGCAAATTCTATTGCTAATATCTGCAGAACCTACTGTTAACATTGAAATCTTGGCCAAAAAAGTTATTGAAATATTTACTGATGTCAATTAAATCTAGTTGACCAAATCTGACGAATTCTTTAATTATCCTCAAAATTAGTTTTTAATATTAACAAATAGTTTTAACCTATATCCATTCACATTAATTGAATTGAAGGCAACATTTGGTGCAGGATGTTTTTGGCATGTTGAAGATATGCTTAGTAAAACTAAAGGTGTCAAATCTACTAAAGTGGGATATATTGGTGGACAATTACCAAATCCAACATATGAGGAAGTATGTACTGACAAAACAGGACATGCCGAAGCTGTAGAAGTAGAATATGATCCTAATGAAATATCTTATGAAGAACTTATTGATGTATTTTGGAATAATCACAATCCCACAACATTGAACCGTCAGGGACCTGATGTGGGAATTCAATATCGCTCAGCAATTTTTTACCACAATGATGAACAAAAAGAGATTGCTGAAAAATCAAAGCAAACACTTGAAAAATCTGGACAATATGAAAATCCTATTGTTACTGAAATTGTCCCTACTCCTACATTCTATGAAGCAGAAGAATATCATCAAAAATATTTCAAGAAACATGGATTATCATAAATTATTTTAATAATTTTGATCTCAAAAAATCATAAATGACTATGATCGCTAATTTACTAAAACTTATCTAGTGATAATAATTGACGATAAAATGGTGGAAGAAAAATTCCTTCAGATTGATGGAAGCAGGATTCGTTATCTAGAATCTGGCAATTCTAAAAAAATACTTGTACTTATTCATGGATTGGGGGCCTCCGCTGAAAGATGGGATCAAGTAATTCCTCTTTTTTCAGATGATTACCGTGTTGTGGTTCCTGATCTTATAGGGTTTGGTTATAGTGATAAACCTCTTGTAGATTACACCACGGAATTCTTTTCAGAGTTTCTCAAAAAATTTTTTATCGCAGCTGATATTAAACGACCCAATCTGATTGGTTCTTCATTAGGTGGACAAATAGCTGTTGAATATGCTGCTTCTCATCCTCAAGAAATTGAAAAACTTGTTCTAGTGTCTCCATCTGGAAATATGGAAAAATCTACTCCTGCTCTTGATGCATATATTATGGCCGCATTATATCCAAATGAACAAAGTGCAAAAAATGCATTTGAACTGATGGAAGGTTCTGGACATAATACTCATGAAAAAATTGTTAATGGATTTGTAGAAAGAATGCAATTACCTAATGCAAAACTTGCTTTCATGTCTTCATTACTAGGAACAAAAAATTCAAAATTAATTACATCTAAACTTCAAACAATCTCTATCCCTACTATGATAATTTGGGGTGCCAATGATCCTGTTATCCCAATTCAATATGCAGACCATTTTGTTTCAACAATTCAAGATTGTCGATTTTTTAGAATGGATGGATGTGGTCATACTCCATATGTTCAGTATCCATTTGCTTTTGCCTCCAAAGTTCTAGAGTTTTTGAATGACCATTAGATGCATTTAAATACCACTTAATTCCATTCATTACCAATGAGTGGTAATAATTACCAATATGATCCAACAGAAATGTTCAAAGACTGGATCCAAAAAAGTGGACGTGCTCAAGCAGAATTTATAAAAAATTTTGGCTCTTTGATGACAAATCAGACTAGTCAAACATTTAATCCCTTAGACACACTAAGAGAAGTTTCTGATAGTACAAGACAAGCTCAATCTAATCTGATGCAAAGCATGTCATCAATGCAAAGTAAAAGTATGGATACAATGTTTAACATCGGACAAATGCTTCCTTCCTTCGCGAATTGGGGTGCTTACAAAACTACTATTAGTAGTAATGGAAGAATCTCAATCCCTGAAGCTGAACGTAATGCGCTTGGCTTGGGAGAAGGTGACTTGGTTCAAATCATTATCATGCCAATAGCAAAAAAATCAAAAAATAAGGAGGTGAAACAATGAGTAACGAAACAACAACACGAAATCCAAAAGATGTATTTTCTGTATATCAACAAAACGTAGACAAACTCTTCAATGGTATTAAACAATCAGTACCACAATATCATCAATCAATTACTAATGTACAACAGGAATACCTACAAGCATATGAAAACATAGTAGATTCAACTATCACACTACAAAGAGAATATGCAAAGAAAGCAGGTATTGCAACTAACATTCCAGAGGCAACTCTTAAAGTAATTCATGATACAACAGAAGAATTTGTAAAGGCAACTTCAATTCAAAATCAAGTGGTACTTGCAACTATCGATGCAACACAACAAAATATCAAAACATTCAACGATAACGCAAAGTCATTTGCTGACCTAAACAGAAACATTCTACAATCTTGGATTTCTGCATTCACCACAAAGAATAACTAGTGGTAAATTTTTTTCTTTTTTCTTTTTTTTAAATTTATTTTATGATCTTTTAGCTAGCCATTTTCCCAGCTCAGGTAATACTGTCTTTTGCGATAATGAACTTGCAATCATTCCAACATGTCCTGTTGGATACATTCTCAATGTTTTATCTTCACTACCTACTGCATAATGAAGTGGCATACTACATTCAGGTGATACCAAATGATCTCCTACTGCAACTTGTGTAAAAAGTGGCATATCAATTTTTTTCAAATCTATGTGTTTTCCGCCTACGTACATCTTGTTTTGAATTAACAAGTTATCTTGGTAGATGTCTTTAATCCACTGTCTGAACAACGCTCCTGGAATTGGAGGCGTGTCTGATAACCATTTTTCAACTCTGAGGAAACTATCTACATATTTTTTGTTATCTATATTTTTGAAAAATTTGACATATTTTTCAATTCCTTGCTCAAATGGTTTAAGGACTGAAAAACAGTAATACATGAATTCAGGAGGCATATTTCCTACGATATCTACCATTTTGTCTACATCCATATGTTTTGCAAGATTGCTAATCACTGTAGTATCGCGCCATCCATCAATGACTGGAGCTGTTGCGACATAATTTTTTACACTTTCTGGATGCAATGTGATATATGCAGTTGCTATAGTTCCACCCGTGCAATATCCTTGTAATGAAATTTTTTCAACGGATGATTCATTTTTAATATATTCTACATACGAATCTAAATAGCCATTTACATAATCATCAAAATCAAGGTATTTGTCCATACTAGTTGGTGTCCCCCAGTCTAGCATGTATACATCAAATCCTTGCTGAAGAAGATTTTTAACCCAACTTTTTTCTGGATGTATATCAAGTATGTGATATCTGTTAATTAATGCATATACAATTAACAATGGTGTTTTATGTTGTTTTTCTGTAAGGGGTTTGTAGTGTAACAATCTTGTTTTATCCATTTTTTGCACAACGTCATGTGGTGTCACTTCTAAACTAATTTCATCAGGTGCAGCAACTAAATTTGGAGCTTCAATAACATTTTTAGTGAATTTTAAAATCTCTTCAATTATTTTTGGATCTACTCTTGATTCACTTTGCATTCTTTTTCATTTCCTTTTTCTTTAATTCTAGCTCTAGTTTTCCAACTCTTTTTTTAAGAGAATGCATTTCTTTGTAAATTTCATCAATCTCTTCTTTGCTTGGAAGATTAACTGATTGCAAAATTACATTAGTAATGTTATTCCAATGCTTGGTTAACTCAAGCTCTTTTGAAACTAATTTCCCATAATTTTCTCCAAATTTTCCGGAGTTAAATAATTCAGTAAAATCATTATCAAAAATATCTATCCAAATTCTCTTGAATGCTTCTATTTGTTCAACGTCTTGAGGAATGTCGGGAGCCTTTAGATTGACTTTCTTTTGAGCAACAGACCAAGTATCTGAAAGTTGTTTGTAGTATTCTGTAATATACTGATTAAATTGTAATAAAACCTGATTAATCTCAATTAATTCAGTAGTGATTTTCTTTGAATTTGCTGCAAATGCTCTCATAGGCCCAATAGATGTTAGTGCTTGTGGTTTGCTTGACATCAAATGTATGATATCTGTCCAAAAAAGCGACAAATGTTTGTAATAATCGGAAATATCTTTAGGGGGTTCTGTTTGCACAGATATCTATTAACACAGGTCGCAATTAATAGATTGATTGTTTAATTAGAAAAATGGACAATGTTGAGGAGTTAGAAAAAATCTGTCAGAAAATCATCAAATTAGATTCTAAAATGCGTTCAGCTAGGTTCATCAACAGTAGAGGTCATCAAGTATCTGGTGGGATGAAGGAAGGATTACTTTCACTTGAAGATCAGAAACAGGACGAAATGATGTTCATGGAACTTGCTTTACGCGTGAGAATGAGGCATGAATTTGATAAGGAATTTGGCCAAGTTCACTTTTCTATGTCATATCGAGATAAGGTAATTGTAATGAGTTTTCCATTAAATAATGATGACGTATTGTTGATATCGTGTGAAAAAGAGATTGATTTTGGCAAAGTTTCCTTCAAAATTCTTAAAATAATTGAACCTCTTAAAAAAACCCCCACGAAGACATTCTAATCATTAAGCATTTTTCTCAATCCAGCACATCTGTTTCTTATAGTTACTTCAGTAACTCCAGATGCAATTGAGATATCCTTCTGTGATCTTGTTTCTCCTGTACTGATACAAGCAAGATAAAGTGCAGCAGCTGCTATCCCCATCGGGTCCTTTCCTGCAGTTAAACCTGTTCTTCTTGCTTCATTTAAAATTGTAATTGCTTTACGCTTACTTTTTTCACCCAATTCTGCAATACTTGCAATCCTTGAAACTCCTTTTACAGGATCAACAACTGGCATTTTTAATTCTAATTCTCTGTAAATTAATCTATAACACCTGGCAACATCTTTTCTTCTAATGTTGATTCCATTAGCAATATCATCCAAAGTTCTTGGCGTCTCTGTATTTCTACATGATGCATAAAGACATGCTGCAACTAGCCCTTGTATTGAACGACCCCTAACTAATTTTCTCTCCATTGCTTTTCTATAAATGTACGCAGCTTTTTCGATTACTGCCGTTGTTAATGCAAGTTTGTCTTTTAGTTTGTCCATTTCATTAAGAGCTTGTCTGAGGTTTCTGTCTGCAGAAGTATGTGCTTGTGATCTACTATCCCATGTTCTTAATCTTTCAATAGAACTTTTTACACTTGCAGATAATGGTTTTCCTGTTGCATCTTTGTTAGCTGCACCAATTACGGTTGATAAACCCATATCGTGCATTGTTAGTGACGTTCCAGCTCCCACTCTGGTTCTATTACTCTCGTCATTTGCAAAAGATCGCCATTCCGCACCTGTATCTTCAATTTTATCTGTCACTACAAATCCACATTTTCCACAAAACATTTCTCCTGTATTTTGATCTGTAACCATTTTTTGATTTCCACAAGATGGGCATTTAGGTCCAGCAATAATTATATTTTTAAGCATAATGCTAAAAATTACTGCAATACACTATTATCAGTTCTACATAATTTCTGCAGGTTAATTGTGTGTAGGTTAAGCTAACGTTCTCATTTTTAGAATATGAGCACGTTTTTTCAAATTTAACTTAGAAGACAATATGCATACGATGGAGTATATGATGTATACATGATATTGCTTTGATCTGTTACATGTTGCAAACCAATTGAATGACCTAATTCATGTGTCATGATTGTTTCAACACTTTTAACATCATATAATTGAAAACGTCCATCACAATTATAATCTCCTAATGTTACTTCTACAATTCCTTTTCCAAGATGTGCATGTCCAAGAACCCCTTCCCCAATATTTCGAATTATCCATGTTACCCAAACATTTGCTTCATATTTTAAATTTGTAATTTCAAATTTTACTTTAGCTTTTTTATTATCAATATCTAATTCATATTCTTCCCAAAATACAAAAGAATTTTTTAATGTATTAACATGGTCTAATGGCAGTCCTGTAGGTTGTTCATTAATGAATACTTTGTATTGAATAATTGCGATTTCATCAATTATTTCATATGTTGGATAAGGAAATTTCTCAGATGCCTTTTTGGCTTGTTCTTCAAAATTCCATTTAATGTAATCTCTAAGGAATTTTTTTATTACATCTTGACTTGGATTTGGATATTCAATGTATCGCATCTCTTTAGAAATATTATTTGAAATGTCTCTAAGATATTTTCCAAACAAGTAAAACTCATGATCTAACTCTTCTTGTGATTGAGTTGTATCTTGAAGATTTATTGTGATTAATCCATTTTCAATCATATATTGAATACCTGAAACAAAAGCTTTATCATCAATTTGATCGTTAGCCCACCAACCTGCATTGTTTTTTATCCATTCTGGAATTTTATCTTCAGAAATATTTTGTGTTTCTACTGGTGGAATTTGTATAATTTTATTTTCTATTAGATACAACAAAGCTGAAATAAATTCTGAATCTTTAATATTTCCATCTGACCACCATTTCGCCATTGGTTTTACCCATTCTGGTATTGTTGTAACATAGACCTTTTCTAATCCTTTTGGTTTCTCAGTTGCTGTATATGGATATTTTAAAATTACTTTTTCGACAAATTCTTTGTAGTTTTTAATTACAACACTGCCTGGCTTTTCTTTTAATGCTTTATCAAAATATACTATAGCTTCTTGATATTCTCCTAGATATCCGAAGCCCACTCCCATACCAGTTAATGAAATAACATCATTTGATCTGTGTTGTAAAACTTTGAAAAACTGCTTTAAAGATTTACCGTGTTCTTCGAGATTACTTTGTGCTATTCCTTTCATTTTTAGAGTCGAGATATTATTTGGCGTAATCTCTAAGATATCGTCATAAATTGTTATGGCTTGTTTGTATTCTCCATTTACAAAGTGTTCTTTGGCTTGGTTAAACATAAACTCAGCATCTTTTTCTATTTGTGCAAATACAGTTCCTGTAAGAATGGATGAACTTAATAGAATCATGGCTAAAAAATAAGGAATTAACATTGTATCATTCTTCATGTTTGTGATTTTAGACATGGTTATTTCTATTTTATACTTAATTTGGGTTCAATTTGCTTTTACTACATAAACAATATGTTTCTGTTAGAAAATCTTTAATTTATTCATAATAACGTGTTTTTGTATTGACAAAAATTGGTACTGAAGGTATGATCTATGACTTGCGTAGAAAAATTCAACAGGTTCAAACCGATTTGAATCAATTGGGAGATCCTGTATCTGAAATACCTGAATTGATTACTTCCGCAAATCTATTACGCTCAAATGAGTATCTATTTAAGGCAAATGAAAAAAAAACTGAACTGTTGTCTACCTATGAACAGTATTTTGTGACTCTGGAGAAATTACTCTCATCAGTTTTTGACATGCAACACGATCTAAAGGAAATACTAAGAGAGCAATCCTCTATGATTTTTGCCCAAACAAAAAAAAAATCAAAGGCAAAAACTAAATTACAAATTAATAAAAAATAACCTACTTTGATAAATGAATAATATCGCCTGCAATTATTCTGTTAATTTTACCGTTATCTGACACTATTAATGCCCCATCTTCATCAATTTTGATTGCTTTTCCTTTTATTTTTCCATCTATAGTCTCTAACTCTACATTTTTTCCAATAGTTGATGATCTTTTTGTCCATTCTGAAATAATTTTCTTTGTTTGTTTTGTATTTAATAACTCGTAAATTTTTTCAAATTCTACAAAAAATGTTTGAACTAATTGAATTGGCTTAACTTTCTTTTTTTGTTCACTAAGTGATGTAACTCCATAAAAATTTGATGAACCCTTGAGTATTTTTTTAATCTGTTTTAAATCTACATCAAAATTTATCCCAACCCCTAAAACCAGATTTTCAATTCTATTTGATTCTAACGATACATCAACAAGCATTCCTGCTACTTTTTTGCCTTTGATAGTTAAATCATTTGGCCATTTTAATTCTGGTGAAATCTTTAACGTTTTTTCTAACGCATTTGATAATGCTAGTGCCGATGCAATTGGAAATAAAGTT
Organism: Nitrososphaerota archaeon; assembly: GCA_022573895.1. Classification (GTDB taxonomy): domain Archaea; phylum Thermoproteota; class Nitrososphaeria; order Nitrososphaerales; family Nitrosopumilaceae; genus Nitrosopumilus. The sequence goes on along the minus strand of JACZTB010000005.1, from coordinate 27,167 downwards.
GTAATGGAAATATCAAACTTTGGCTGCAAAATTATTGAAAACCAAATTCCTCCTTTGGGAGAAACCCATTTTCTTCCAGATCTTCCTTTTCCAGCTGTTTGTTTTGCTGCAATTATCACAGTACCATTATTTGCAGGATCATCTGCCATTTTTAATGCCTGATCTTGAGTAGAATCAATTGAATCAAAATAGTATGCCTGTTGTCCAATTACCTTTGTTTTAAGGCCTGATGTAATTTCCCATGGAAAGAGTTCATCTGAATTTGATGTAAGCTTGTAACCTAGTTTCTGTTTTGACTCTACAGTATATCCTAACTCTTGAATTTTTTTGATGTGTTTCCACACTGCAACTCTACTTATCTTTAAAACATCACTCAAATCCTGACCCGATAGGTATTCCGTATTGTGAGCTTGCAAAAATGTTAGTACTTTTACAAATCCTGGATTATCAAATGAATTGTACATCAACCATGGTTTGTTTTTAGTTCAAGTATAAAATACACACTAGGATCCCACATCCTCGTAGAATTCTCCCTCATTCCTACTGCTATCCTCTCCTTCCGGCATATTTTCTGTTGGAACATAATTTGACATTTTCATGTCTATCATCCCAAACATCATACTAAACATTTCAATATTCATCACTCCAAAGAATATCATCATGGGAAAGAATGATTTGTTGTCATCCATGTATTGTTTTAATCCCTCTTTGTCTTGTGTTTTGTATAATGTTGACATTAGATTCCACTTTGTTTGTAAATCATGAACTTGTTTATCAACTTCTTTAGATCCTTTTCCAGTCACCATAATCTCTATTTTATTTCCTAACAATCCATTTTTTTCTACTACTCGAATAAACACACTTTTTTCTAGCTGTTCTAAAATTGAATTCAATTCTTCAGGTTCAATTTGTGTCATTTTTTGAATTTTATCAAATTTTTTAATTCCTGCTTGTATCGCACCTAGTACTATGATATCTTTTGGCTCTGTATCCACGATGCATTTTTTTTATTATCCCTAAAAATTGTTTGTTTAATTCTAAATACTTGAAAAATTATATTCTGTCTATTCAAACGTTCTTTATGGAACGAGATAATCATTCTGATGAACAAATTCGTGATATTCTTTCTCTAAAAAAAGTGGTTGTTATAGGAATGTCTAAAAATTCTTACAAGGCAGCTCATTTTGTCCCCAAATTTCTTTCTGATAATGGATATGATATAATTCCTGTAAATCCAAATTCAAAAGAAATTATGGGCAAAAAATGCTATAATTCTGTTTCAGAAATTAATGGTGAAATTGAAATTGTTGATATATTCAGACCATCAGATCAAGTTTTACCCTTTGTCAAAGAGGCAATAAAGAAAAAACCAAAAGTGATTTGGTTACAAGAAGGAATCCATAATTCTGTCGCTGAAGAATTAGCAAGAAAAGAGGGAATCAAAGTTATTTTCAACAGATGTATGTTGGCAGAACATCGGAGACTGTTGAAATGACAAACTTTGAAAATTTTTATCATGATCTACTTGATTTAGCAAAAAAATATGAACTGCAAAACACTCCTCTAAAAATTGAACAAGATCTTGAAAATGATATTATCAAAATATTTGGTGAAAAAATTACATCTTTGGCAAGAGCAAGAAATGGCCTTAATGATGTAGCAGAACTTGCATATGCAACAGCAGAACATCACCCATACTGGAATTTGTTGTATAATTGTTCAGAAATCGCAAGCAGTGTTTTAGAAAAATGGAAAGAGTCTCTATCTGTGGACGATTTTTCTGACATTGATTGGGCTATCAAAGAACTTGATCATTCACTTGAACAAATAAAAAACAAAAACTCTTCCAATTCCTAGGCAGAGATAAATATTCTAAGCTAGGAATTAATGTATGCCCATTAAGATTGGCTTAATTGGTAAAACCAATACTGGAAAGACAACCTTCTTTAATTCTGCCACATTGTCTTCTGAAGAAATTTCATCTTATCCATTTACTACTAAAAAACCAGTAACAGGAACAGCACATGCAATTACACTTTGTGTTCATCCAGAATTTAAAATTCAAGATAATCCGAACAACTCTAAATGTGTTGAAGGATGGAGATACATTCCAATTGAATTGATAGATCTACCTGGGCTCATAAAGGATGCATGGAAGGGTAAGGGACTTGGAAATCAGTTTCTATCAATTGCTGCACAATCTGATGCATTGCTTCATGTTGTTGATGCTTCTGGCGGAATTGATTCAACTGGAAAGATTACTGAAGTTGGTACTGGTGATCCTATTTCTGATTTTGCAGATATAGAAGAAGAGTTAATCATGTGGTATCTTAAAATTTTAGAAGGAAATCGAGACAAAGTATCTAAACTAATTAGAACCGGTACTGATATTTCAGACGCAATCACCGAACTTTATCGCGGTATCGGTGTAACCAAAACTCATGTTAAAGAAACGCTTCTATCTAGTGGACTTGAAGAAAAAGATTTTGATGATTTTGATAATGCGGATAGCAAAAAATTTGCATCGTATCTAAGAAAAAGTTCAAAACCTACTCTAATTGTAGCAAACAAAATTGATGTTGAAGGAGCAGACAAAAATTTTTCTCGACTGAGAGAGCGGTATAATGATTCTATAGTAATACCTGTTAGTGGCGATAGTGAATTTAGTCTCAGGCGTGCAGAACAAAAAGGGCTGATAAAATATTCTCCTGGTTCTGAACAATTTGAAATAATCAAATCAGATGAACTAAATGAAAAACAAACTAATGCACTAAACTTTATCCAAAAAGGAATTATGGGCGAATATATGAGAACTGGAGTACAATTTGCAATTAACGTTGCAGTTTTCAAACTGCTTAAGATGAATTCAATTTATCCTGTTGCAAATGAGAAAAATCTTTCTGACAAAAAGGGAAGAGTTCTTCCTGATTTGCTTTTGCTAAAAAATGGGGCTACAATAAAAGATCTTGCGAAGGAAATCCATTCTGATTTGACTAAAGGACTTCTTTACGGAAAAGATTTGAGGTATAATTTGAGACTGCCAATTGATTACCAACTAAGAGATAGAGATGTTGTGTCTATCATTAGTGCTGCAAAAAAATAATTATCCTTACTTTTAGTATTTCAATGCCTAAACTCGTGCCTAATCTATGAAATTTGTGAAAATGAATCTTCAGGTAGTTTAAGGAAATCAAAATTTTCTGGCTGGATAATTTTGGCAAGAATTTCTAATCCGTCAATTGTTCTAATGCTAGGTTTACTGAAAAACGAATTTGCATCAACAGCAAAAATTCTATTGTTTTTTACAGCCCTGAGAGAATTCCATTTTGGTTTTTCTTTTAATATGTTATTGTATTCTGAAATTATACGTTTTGTATCAAATCCACATGGCATCATGATAATCATGTCTGGATCTGACTCGATGATTTCTTGAATGTCTAAACGTCTTGAATGCTCCCCAATTTTACTAATCATATTATTCCCACCTGCAATTTGTATCATTTCAGGAACCCAATGTCCTGCTGTAAAAAATGGTTCAATCCATTCAATTGCAAGAACTTTCGGCCTCTTGTTATTTTGTAATTTTCTTATATTTTGAATTCTTTTTTCCAACGAATCAATGATTTCTTTTGCTTTGATTTCTTTTCCTAAAATTTTACCTAACTCTATAACAGAATTTATGATTTCTTGTAAGTTATGCGGATCCATGGAATGTAAAATTGGTTTTCTTTGAAGAATTTTTACTGCTTTATTGACTTGATTAGTATATGCAGCGCAAACTTTACAAGTTTCCTGTGATATTATAAGATCAGGATCAGCTTTTATGAGATTTTTTTCATTTAAAACAAAAATATCTTTTCCATCATTTAACAATTTACAAGTCTTTGTGTTGATTTCGTTACTTGTTAATTCATCTGGATTAATTACAGAATTTATTACCTGTGGTTTTGAATTTGCATCGGGGGGATATTTGCATTCATGTGTTACTCCATAGAGATTATCTTGGACTCCAAACTCGTAAAGTAATTCTGTTGCACTGGGCAAAAAAGAGACTATTCTCTTAATTGACATGTAGTTTGGTAGGTGTTGTTCCATAAACATCATACGTCAATCAACCGTCAAAATCTTTGATCAGGCAAGTTACTCAAGAAAAGCCTACTAACTGGAGATAATCTAGGCACAAAAAGAGTTTAGAATCTAAGCCTTAATCAAATAGGCTTTTTTCATAAATCAAATGTAATGTCCAAAAATTCTCCGATTTCCTTGAATGTAAAATTACATGAATCATTAAGTGTTTTGATAATGAGTGATAACTCTGAATTATAATCCCAAAAAAAATTATTTCCTGCAAGATATGGGTATACTTTTTCGTCCTTTATTCCATAAGATTCCACTATTTGATAATGACTTACATACAATCTTTCTCTACTCAAATGAACAGATGGATCATCACTCTCACACGCTAATACCCCCAGAGCAGACTTTCCAATTACTTCATTTGTGTCATCTCTAAATTTAATTAAACGGTTAGTTATTTGCGGGATAGTTGTTTCCTTTAATATCTGGCTGATCTTCATGATTTAAGCATAATAATTATGAACTTAAGTATTCTAAGAGGTCTAAGAATACATGTCTTCTGATTCTCAAGATATACGACGTGCAATTTTAGCAAAATGGCATGAAACTCTCTCAAAATATGGGAATCTGTTTTCTTCTGATTCCATTAGCGGTACCAGCCCACCATCTGTTTTTGTAGGTTCTTATAATTATCCCAAAGTCTTTGTTGGCCCATTGGTTCCACCAATCCATGGCGACACAAGTCTACTTGACAATCCAGAAAAATGGAAAGGAAAATCTCTTGAGGAAATTGTTAATTTCAGATTAAATTTAGTTCGAGGGATACAAAAAATTCCAATTGACCAAACAGATGGGAGATACATTGAAAATCTTCAAGAAGTTACAATGTCTTCAAAGCCAACTGATTCTGATTTGATATTTGAAAAGGCGCTATCTCCAAGCATATCTCTTGATGATGAAAGTGCTCCTTTTGGTCCAATTGGCCAGATTAAAACTGCAAAATTTTCTGGAACATCTTCTGTAAAATCAATTGAAAAGATATTCTATGATAAGGACTTGAAAGCCCATGATGCAGTTTTAAATTTATATAATTCTGGAATTGAAATTTCAAAAATTCAAAAATGCTTTAGTATTGGCATGCTAGGACAAAAAAGAAAACTAGTTCCAACTAGATGGAGCATCACTGCAACTGATGATATTATTTCTAAATATTTATCAGACGAAATTTTAGATTATAATTTGATTGATTCGTGTAGAGTCTTTTCATATGGACATTTAGGAAATCTTTTTTCTGTTGTCTTGTTTCCACATCGATGGATATATGAAATGATTGAGGCTTGGTATTCAAACGGAATAATGGGATTTGGGTCTGATTATGAGGATGCTCGTGGAATTAATCACCCACCTGCTATCGCTGGTGCTTATTTTGCAGCCAAATTGGGTGTTGTGGAATATTTGTATAAAAAGAAAATTCAAGCAGGAGTTGTGATTCTAAGAGAAATTAGACCCGAATATGCTATTCCTGTTGGTGTTTGGCAAATTCGTGAAGGTATTCGTGAGACCATGAAGCAAAACCCCGAAATATCTGACAACTTTGATCATGCCCTTATTTTGGCATCAAATAAGATGAGTATTAGCAGATCGGAATGGCTCTCTCATGGAAACATCTCAAAATTAATTAGGCAAAAAACTCTGTCTGATTTCTTTTAGATTTTAATTAAAAGTTTGGAATAGAAATCCTTCTTACAACGCATTATTTTGGAAGCGAAAGACTAGAAAATGGACTCGTTACTATAACTTGCTTTTTTCTGGCCATTCTTTTCTTAAATAGACTAAACATTATCATTCCAACATTGATAATTGAAATAATTTCAATCAAGTCTACTCCGTATAACAACCAATCAATAATTGGATGGACTCTAGATATAATTCCTACCTCTAACATAAGATCTGCATTCCATACCATATGTGGAATTTGAATAAACTGTATTACTGCAATTATAATTATGCTTCCTAAGATTTTGTTCTCATACCATTTCCAAAATTTGTTCCACCCATTCATATGTTGTATTAGTTTTTAATTCTATTAAACAATGTGAAAATTAGATGCAACTAATTAGACCCTCCTAATTTTTTTAGGAATAAAAATAATTAGCACAAACTAATTAGTGTAAACTAAGTTTGAAATTTCCTACATTAGTTCCTAAAGTGGTATACTCTTTGATTTTGACCACAGGGTACTGAATAATAATTTTTTAGAATAAATCATTGTAGTTGAATTTGTCCATAATGCAGTGACTTTTTCTTTTCCTGATTCATAATTCTTCATGTAAAATAATACTTCATCATCATCTTTTACAACAAAGCAGAGATTTCCATTTATTGAAGTAGGTAATTTTTTAACATTTGTTCTATCCATTTCATCAAATACGTATAATGTTTTATCTGAAGAGTTTGTTAATACTTTTAGTTCAACTGGGGATTTATCCAGTGGCTCTAAAAAGTTTGCTTGATAGAATTTTAGAAAATCTTTTTCATTTCCAATTATAAGTAATTCATTTTTTGAATTGACAATCATATCATTGATTTTACTATGAATTTGGTTTTCACCCTGAAGTATTTGGAATTTATCATCATCCTTTTTTTCTACCTCATTATGGAATTGTGGTATATTGTCCCACAGTTTACTTAATTCTGATTTTTGACTCTCTAATTTTTTTATACGCTCTTTTTCTGTATTAATTAACGAATGTATTGCATCCATTAGTGGTATAGCTGAAAATTGTATAGGGTGCTGAAATGATGCTGAAACCACTCCTTTATTCTGTAAAGCAGCCAAAAGTTTGTATGTTTCAGTTCTTGGTAACTTTAAGACCTTGGATACATCTGGTGCCGTTCTAGAGCCATATTTGCCAAGATAGATGTAGACCTTACATTGGTTTGAGCTTAATCCGAAATCTGATAATTGGAGTTGAATCTTTTCCAAGGCTTCTCTATATTCATTCACTGAAGCATCTGGGTCATCTGTGAAAATTGAAGCCTGAGATGCTTGATTCTGTATTCTTCTCATTGTGATCGATCAGTTTGGAGGACAGATTTATCCATATAGAGTAAAATATTTTTGATCGGATTGATCAGAAATTCGATCGAGATTAAATACTAATTATTTTTGTGCGTGAGATTAATTATTGACATTTACGTGTGAACTCTTTCACCATGTCTAACTAATGTATTTCTCAAAAATTACACACTAGTTCTCATATAACAATACTTTTTCTTACAAATAATGGGAGATGTAGAGTTTGATAAAAAAGAACTATTCAAAAACTGGGACGAATGTGGTATAGACTTAAAAAACTACAATAGAGCAATTCGAGAAAAAGTAAACAAAATTGAATTGATTCTTGAAAAATCAAAATTGAATGTAGAAAATCCATTTGCTGAACAACCTTATTCAGATAAAATAGAACAAGATATGAAAGTTAATCAAAAACTTCAACATAGGATTACAGAATTAGAAAAAGAAAAAGAAAAACTCGAAATGCAGATACTTACAGATAAAAAAATTCATGAATTAGAAAAATCAAACATAAAACTTCAAACTCAGCTTACTTCAGAATCACAAAACTTACTAGAATTAAAAAAAGAAAAGGAATTTCTAACTAAAAAAGTCGATTCAAGAGAAAAAATAAGCTTTGTTATGATGAAAAAATATTATTCAACAATAGCTATTGCGGGTCTTGTAATCGGAGGGTTTGTTGGAGGTTTTACTTTTTATGAAAATAGTTTGGAAGACGATTATGTAATGCTTGTAGGTGAACATGCTAAATCAAAATATCTGATACAAAACTTACGTGGTGATACACTGGCAACATGGTTCCCATGGATGCTAGCTGGAAGCCAAGCTCTTCATGTAAATATTCTGGATAATAAATTAGCTACTGAAGAAAGAATAGATGTAATTAAAAGCGTCATTAACTCAGAAGAAACTATAGACATTGATAATTTACTTACTCATAAAGGCCCAAAGGGAACTACATCTACATATTACAAAGGTTGGGTTGGTGCATTACAAATAGCTGCACAGCAAAATACAGAATTGCAGATACCAATAAATTTTGAATTTTCTAGTTCAAAGAGACTATTAGGAGACATAACTGTTGAATTGTTATCTCTTAGTGATCCTGATGGGTATTCTGGTTATACCAAATCACTTGTAGATAAAGGCGAGATATTAAAAAGTCATATTATTATTTATGATGTAAATTCTATTTCAAACGAGCAATTATCTATTATAATGATGCATGAATTTGGTCATGCATTAGGCCTTGCGCACTCATCAGCTCCTGACGATTTAATGTATCCAGTTATTGAAACAAATTTCCCATATATCTCGGAATGCATGATTGATGCAATAGCTGGGCTGTATGATGGAATAAAAGCAAGTGAGGTAGAATGCCAAAACTAATAGTAATCAACATGATAGGAGGTTTCAAAGATGACGATTAGAGCAGTTGTTGTTGATGATGATAAAGAAACTCTACATCTTTTTTGTGATTTATTGACAAGTCATAAAATCAAGATAGTCGGTAAGGGATACAATGGCCAAGAAGCAATATTTTTGTATCAAAAACTAAAACCAGATGTAATTTTTCTTGATGATTCCATGCCAGTATATAGTGGGATTGATGCATTACAAAAAATAAAAGAACTAAACCCTAATGCAATTGTCTTTATGATCGTAGAGAAAATGAAATTAAACACAGAATTAACATTAAATAGATTACATCCTTCTGCAGTGTTTCATGAGCCTATAGATATTGATGAAATAATTCAAAAAACTCATCTATTATGTTTGCCAGCAAAAGATGAATTGGAAAATATGCAAAAAACAATGATTACATTATCTTTAAAAAATACTTTGTTAGAATTAGGAAATGATGAATTAGAAAAAGTAATCATGATGTTACACAAGGATTATAATATTTCCTTAGATGATTGTTATGACAATCCAGATGCTCTTAAACAAGTCTTACAAACTTTGTTTGGCGAATCTTATGATGATATATTAAATTCAATCAAAGAAAGTTTAAAAGAAATCTCTACAAAACAGTACGCTAAAAATTTTATTGATGATCTTAATAGTTAACCTAGTTTTTAATTTTCAGCTTTAATATTTTCTTTTTTCATCCAGATCGTTCTTCCTTTGTGATCAATTAACTCGATATTCATTTCATTGAGTCTACCTCTAATTTTATCTGCCTCTTCAAATTGTTTTTCATTCCTAAGTTGTTCTCTACTTGCAATTAAATTATCAATTTTCTGTTTTTCATCTTCTGTCATTTCTGGTATAGTTAATCCTAGAATCTCTAACATTCTTTCAAACTCTGTTTTGATTATCAACGCATCGGCTTTCCCAAGTTTTTCATCAGCTGCTAATCTATTGACTTCTTTTACAAGTTTGAAAAATGCCGATAATGCAAGATGTGTGTTAAAATTATCTTCCATTGCATTGTCAAATTCAGTACCTATTTTTTCAATAGTTGGACTGATTTTACGATTTTCACTATTCGCATGAATTAATTCATAATAACATATTTCTGCCTGCCGCCATTTTGTAAGGTTCTCTTTTAACAACTCTTCTGAATAATCAATTGGTTTTGAGTAATGTCCTGATAAGCAGAATAATCTTATGATGTTGGGGCCCCAATTTTCTAAAACATGTTTGATTGACTTTACATTTCCCAGCGATTTTGACATCTTTTCTCCATTTATCGTTACCATCCCAACATGAATCCAAATTTTTGCAAATTGAGATCCTGTGAATGATTCAGATTGCGCAATCTCATTTTCATGATGAGGAAATATTAGGTCTCTTCCACCACCATGAATGTCAAAGTTTTCTCCAAGATACTTTATGCTCATTGCAGAGCATTCTATGTGCCACCCTGGTCTGCCTTTTCCCCATGGACTATCCCATGTAGGTTCAACATCTGAAAATTTCCACACTGCAAAATCCAATGGATCCTTTTTTGCTTCATCTATTTCGATTCTTGCTCCTGATTGGAGTTCGTCTATTTTCTTTTTTGATAACTTTCCATATTCAGGGAATTTTGATACTGAAAAATAGACACCATTTTTAGTAGTGTATGCAATTTGTTTTTCAATTAACTTTTCAATGAATTTGATAATATCTCCTATGTGCTCTGTAGCTTTTGGATAATCTGTTGCACGCTTAACATTTAGTCCATCAAAATCTCTGAAATAATTTTCAATGTATCTTGTACTGATTGTTTCGGCGGTGGTATTTTCTGTTTGTGCACGATTTATGATTTTATCATCTACATCCGTAAAATTCTGAATAAACTCAATTTCTATCCCCTTTTCCTCCAGATATTTTCTTAGCACGTCAAAAACTATGATCGTTCTTGCATGGCCAATGTGTGATTCGTCATTAACTGTAATCCCACAAAGGTAAATTCTAACTTTTTTTGAAACATCTAATTCTTGTTCTGAATTTGATAATGTATCTTGAAGTTTCATCCTTATTCTCTGTCTGGTTTTTGTGCCGACAATCTTTTATGTTCGCTGTTTATGTTTAATTTATGGATTTTTTCTACAATTGATTTTTCAATTTGAGTAATACTGGATGTTTCCTCAACTGATAGTTTTTTGTTAGACAAGCAATACAGAATAGAATCTATTTCTTCATATGATGCTCCTAATTCTTCTTCTGCTTCATGTTCTTTCCATAAATGTGGGCTGCTCTTTTTTGAAATAATATTTTCTGGCACTCCGAGATACTTTGCAATCTCTCTTACTTGGAGTTTGTATAGTGAAATAATTGGAGTAATATCAGCTGCACCATCCCCAAACTTTGTGAAATATCCAATTAGATTTTCACTTTTATCACTTGAACCTAAAACTAGATAGTCTTTGATATTTGCATAATAATACAAAATATTGGTTCTAACTCTTGCACGAAGATTTCCTCTGGACTTTTCATTTGGTTCAAGATACATTGTGTATTCGTTTACAATTGGCTTGATATCAATTAATTTGTGTTCTATTCCTGTTAATGAAATCATTTTGAGTGCATCTTCAGTTTCTATTTTTGGTGTAATTGACGTATCTGGCATTATAATTGCCAATGTTTTTTCTTTTAGTTTTCTTTTGCAGATATATGCTATTACTGCTGAATCAATCCCGCCACTTAATCCTAGAATGATTCCATTTGCGTGATTTTTCTCTATTTGTTCTGATAAGAATTTCTCAATCGTTTCAGTAATTGAAGAATAGTCTTGATTTTTGATCTCATCGATAATGTCTTGATTCAATAACTAATTTGAAGAATATGTGCGAATAAAAATTGTGCCTAATATTGAATATGAATTAGTTCATTTTGGACACTTAGATATCCACATAGATACCATCATCTCTTGTCTCAACAGAATATGTTTCTAGTGTAACATCTTTGAGATAATCATTAAGTTTTCCCGTTTTGATATTGTAGTGCCAAAAGTGTAATGGGCATTCTACAATGTCTCCCTCTATTTTTCCAGAAGCAATTGAACCATCTTGATGAACACAAAGATCATCTATTGCATGGTAGCCATCTTGATTAAACACTGCAATTTGTTTTCCTTCAATCTTGAATGCTTTAGCTTTTCCTACAGCAACTGCTCCTTTTTCTGCAATCTTCTTCCAAGTCAATAATTTTCTGATATATTTGTCATTTATTTACATTCGCATGATAGGATTTTATAGGGAAATTCAAGAAAGCGATCATTGAGTAAAGTAAAGACTAGCCAAAAATTGATCAAAGAAGGCAGGCTGTCTTATGACTGGGCTAGATCACATATGCAAATTCTCGATAGTACCATTAATCGCTTTAAAAAATCAAAACCACTAAAGGGCATAACCCTTGGATTTTGTTTACATATTACAAAAGAGACTTCGGTTCTATTAATGGGTGTTAAAGAACTTGGCGCAACTGTTGCATGTTGTGGTGGAAACCCATTAACTACTCAGGATAGCGTCTCTGCATTTTTGGTATCTCAAGGAATCCATGTTTATGCATGGCATGGACAATCAGTCAAAGAATATGATTGGTGTATTGATCAAGTATTGAAACACAAACCAATCATTCTAACTGATGACGGCGCTGATATGAATATCAAGGCCCACTTCGACAAGCGATTCAAAAACCTGAAGATTCTAGGGGCAACTGAAGAAACTACTGCAGGTGTTAATAGAATCAGAGCCGTAGAAAATCAGGGTAAACTTCGCTATCCTGTAATTTTAGTTAATGAAGCATATACAAAACACATGTTTGATAATCGATATGGTACTGGACAAAGTACTATTGATGGTTATCTGCGCGCAATGAATTTACTTATGGCATCAAAACGTGTAGTAGTTGTTGGGTATGGTTGGGTTGGACGTGGTGTTGCATCGCGATTTCATGGAATGGGTTCAAAAATAATTGTCACTGAAATAGACCCCATTAAAGCCCTAGAAGCTCATATGGATGGATTTGAAGTAATGCCAATGGCACAAGCTGCAAAGATTGGTGATATCTTTGTTACATGTACTGGAATGACAAGTGTAATTAGAAAAGAACACATCTTACAAATGAAAGATGGTGCCGTTATGGGCAATGTTGGTCACTTTGATGTAGAAATTGACAGCAAATTCTTACTAAAGAAATCAAAATCTGTTAAAGAAGTAAGACCAAATCTTGATGAATGCACTTTGAAAAATGGAAAAAGAGTTTATCTAATTGGAAAGGGCCGTCTTGCAAACTTGGTTGCAGCAGAAGGACATCCTCCAGAAGTGATGGCACAATCATTCTCAAATCAAATTCTATCTGTTTTGTATATTCTCAAAAATCATAAAAAAATGGAAAACAAAATCATCAATGTTCCAGACGAAATTGATAAACAAATAGCAGTTGATGCTCTAAAGGCAATGGATGTTAAAATCGATAAACTTACTCCGGAACAAGTAAAGTACGCCAACAACTGGTAAAACTTCTTAACCCTAATACTGCTCATGACAAATATCTGATGAACAAAAAAGCTATCATTACAAGTGCTCTACCATATGCAAATGGAGAAATCCATTTGGGACATGTTGCATCTACGTATCTTCCCGCAGATGTCACTACTAGATTCTTAAAACAAAATGGAGTAGAGGCTTACTATATCTGCGCGTCTGATGATTTTGGAACTCCAATCTTGATTCAATCAGAAAAAGAGGGAAAAACTCCTGCTGAATATGTTGCTTATTGGAATAAACGAGATTATGAAGATTTTTCTGCATTTAACATTGGGTTTGATCTTTTTTACAAGACCAGCTCTCCTGAAAATATTAAATTTGTTCAGGAAGTCTTCAAAAAATTAAATGATGCAGGTCACATCTATGAGAAAGAAATCATTCAATTCTATTGTAATAATGATAAGAAATTCTTACCTGACAGATACGTCAAAGGTATATGTCCATATTGTCAAGCAGAAGACCAGTATTCTGATCTTTGTGAAAGTTGCGGTCGTGTTCCTGATGAAATTACTAATCCAAAGTGTTCACTATGTGGCCAACCACCAACCAAAGAGAAATCAATGCACTATTTTTTCAAACTCAAGAACTTTGGTGATTCACTGCGAAAATGGTTAGATGAAAATGAACATCTACAAAAAGATGTCAAGAAATATGTTCAAAACTGGATCAAATCTGGTTTGATTGATTGGGATATCACTCGAGATATTTCTTGGGGTGTTCCAATACCACTTGACAGTGCCAAAGACAAAGTTTTCTATGGTTGGTTTGATAACCACTTGGCGTACATTTCAACTGCTGTCAAATTTCTAAATGATAAAGGGATTGATGGAAAAGAATTTTGGAATTCTGCCGACATTTATCACTTTATTGGAAAAGATATTGTATATCATCATTTTCTTTTTTTACCTGCAATGAGATTGGGACTAAACAGTGAGTACAAATTACCTGATTACATTCCAACTAGAGGTCATCTAACACTTCAAGCAAAGAAAATTTCCAAAAGCAGAAATTGGTATATTGGTCTAAAGGAATTCTTAGAATACTATCCGGCAGATTATCTTAGATACTATTTAGTAGCAATCAATCCATATTCTCAAGATGATTTGAATTTTGATTGGAATGACTTTGCTACTCGAATTAACTCTGAATTAATTGGAAATCTTGGAAACTTTGTTAATCGTGCTCTAGGATTTACCAAAAAAACATTTGATAACAAAGTCCCTGAACCAGAATCCTTTGATGATAAGGATTCTGAGATAGAACAAAAAATCAAAAATCTTGCAACTGATGTTGGTTCACTAATGGAACAGAATCATCTTGACAGGGCTCTAAAAAAAATAATGGAATTTTCATCATCTTTTAACCAATATTTTCAACACAAAGAACCATGGAAAAAAGGTCCTGGAACTGCAAGTTGTGTATTTCTTTCAGTTAATGCTGTTCGAAGCTTGGCAATTGCTATCTTTCCGTTCCTTCCTGAATCTGCACAAAAAATTTGGCATCAACTAGGACTAGATGGAAACATCACTAAATTACCTTGGAATAAGATATCTGTTTTAGGAATTTCTCCTGGTCACACATTGGGTGTGGCATCCCCCTTGTTTGCCAAAGTAGAAGAGTCTGATATTGAAAAATATAAAAAACAACTAACGCCATCTGAGAAAAAATGAAACCTATCCCAAGAATTTCAACTAGAGGATACTATGATCTAACTACCGGAAAAACTGTCAAAACAAATTTTTATTATCTGTACCCAAACAAAGATTTTAAAAAATTAATTAACTCAAAAGAAGTTACAATAATGATTCATGGTTTACAAAATAACAATGCAGGAGCAGTTGCTAAAGTTCTTCTAGCAAGAAATCGATTACGAAAATTAGGATATGCATATCCTGTAATCGGTTTTAGTTATGATTCAAACACAACTGGTGCTCACCTGATTAAACATGTAAAACATGCACTTGCAGTAGGCCAAATAATTGCAAAGAAGAATGGACGTAACCTTGGAAAATTCATTGAAGATTTCAAGATTACCAGTCCAAAAACAAAGATTCGACTAATGGGTCACTCTTTAGGTTCTCAGGTGATATTGAGCACTGTTGAATATCTTGCAAAAAAGAAACAAAATACAGGAATTATAGAAAGCATTTACTTTTTTGGAGCATCAATTACTGAAGATATTCCATCTTCTAAAAAATATGGGAAAATTCTCCAAAATATCATTAATAAAAAAATTATTAATCATTATGCTCCAACAGATGAGGTTCTTAATTGGGCTGATAAGGAAAAATATGTACAAGGACCACTTGGTCTTAAAGGTGCAATTGGAAAACCAATCAGTAAATATCATCAAAAATTAGTAAAGCCTCAAAATCATAGATTTGCAAGTTACATTAGATTGCTAAACTCTTTTCCATAGCTTTCATTGAACTATTTAGTATAGTATGATTTGTACGTCATTCTTTTATACAAAAAATGATATTCCTCTTTTATTATGAAACCAAGTATGCCTTCGTCTAATGGAAAATCTATATTGTATCATCTACATATTTTAGACGAACAATCCAAATTTTCCGTGGATCTTTTTGAATATCCTTGTTAGAATTTATTTGTGTGATTCAAGTGTAAACTCTTCGTTCCATCATAAGGTTGAGATAAATTACTTTATTCATTAGATGAAAAATACATAAATTCTGAACTCTTTATTTTCTAAACATAATCCAGATTCGAGTTCCTACAAAAATTCCTACTGCAAGAATTATCAATATTGGGACAATGAATTGACCCTCAACCATGATCAGTTTAATATTTGATTAGAATTAATACTTTCTAGAAAAATATGGTAAAGTTCAAATTTAATACAGAAAATTCATGAATGATTTATTATACATCTCTAATCTTTTTATGAGGATGTCTTGAATTGCAAATATGGAATTAAAAACAGAGAAATCCATTAAAGAATATCTAAAGACATTACCTGATGATACAATAATCAAATATTACCTTGATGTTGAGTTTACTCCATTCCCTGTTTTAATCATTGAAGAATATACTCGCAGATTCAAACGCAAGACCAAAGATGAAATTATCAAAGATCTAAAGTACCAAGGACGTTTAGCTCTTAAAAAAACTAAAGAATTAGGTCAGATGGCAAAAAAACACAAATTTGTAGATGATGTTGTCAAACAAAAATCTGTAGAAATAATTAAGCAAGCAAAGAAAAAAGGATATCAAATAAGTGGACAAATTGTCAAGAAAAGCGAAATTCTAGGCTCCAAATTAAAAAAGAGTACCAAATCAAGTGTAGAACGAGGCATTAAAGCTGGAAAGAAATTCAAAACTTCTACACATAAACATCTAGAGTTATTGGAAAGTCTTGGGGAATTAAAAAAGGCAGGAATAATCACAAATAAAGAATTTCAAGAAAAAAAGAAAAAAATTCTTTCAAAAATTTAGAAGACTGAAGTTGAGGGCACTGTCTTTTACTTGACAGTGAAAAACAGTTGTCACGTAATTATGACAATAGAGTGTTGTTATGATGATGCGCTACTTCAGTCTTCAATTATCTTGTGCTAAATAAAATAATAAACTAGATCTAATAGTAAACTAACATCTGTTTGTTATTTTGTATAGATTTCATTATTTGTCAATAATTTAAAAAAGAAACTCAAAACTTCATAAACCCGATTTTTTACTCAAAAACTAATGGTCTTATCCATAAACTTTGTAGTTTTAGGCAAACAAGACATTGCATCTAATTTTGGAAAAAAGGGAACGGTGACTGATCTTTCTCTTTATGATAGAAAAGAGTCTGATATAATCAAAACTTGGGTAACTCCAAGTGGGTTTCCTGATAAAATACAACCATTGTTTCAGGCAATCAATTTAGCAGAATATGTAATATTTCATGTAGATAAATTAGATAAATTTACAGGTGAACAAATTATTGCACTTGATTCATTAAAAAAAGAAAAAGGAATTCTGTCTCATACTTTTGATGTTGATGAATCTAAATTAGATGCAATGATCAAAGGAACTGTAGTTGCAAAATATACCAAAGTTGATCAAGACAAAATCAAAGAAGAGATGGATAAACTTGAACCAATTTCAAATGACGGTCCCTCTGAGATTGTAATTGATCATTGTTTTGATGTTAAAGGCGTTGGAACTGTAATTTTAGGTAAAGTGATTAATGGAAAAATAAAGCAATATGATAATCTTAAACTATATCCTGCAGGAATTGACGTCCTCATAAAGTCAATCCAGATGCATGATGATCCCGTAGAGGAATCTATCTGTCCGGCAAGAGTGGGGTTAGCAGTTAAAGGTGCAAAACCTGAACAAGTTGGACGTGGTGATGTGATTTCTGAAGAAGGTGTGGTGGATGTAAAATCTGAAATTGAACTTGATTTTCAAAAAAATCCATTTTACAAGAGTGAGATTGTAAAAAATCAGGGTTGCTTGGTCAGTATTGGATTACAAATTAAAGCTGCAAAATTCTCATCAATCTCTCCTCTAAAACTTACATTTGAAAAACCAATTGTATGCAAAAAAGATCAAATTGTTGTGATTTTAAAACCTGAATCCCCAACTATTCGAATTTTAGGCCGTGGTAAAATCAAATAACAAGCAAATCCTACTAAACGCTGATGGAACCAGTACGTGCTTGCCCAATTTGTCCTAAATGTGGTTCAAAGAGGTTTGTTAAACTACCTGGCAAAAAGGTGACTGTAAAATGTCGTTCTTGTAATAAAATAATTGAAATCTGAATTTCATAGTTAATATTTGCAATATTCTTGATAAAATTATGGCAAAAATATGGAAAGATAACGATATTAGCCTTGATCCTATCAAGGATCAAACAATCGCAGTAATTGGTTATGGCATTCAAGGTAATGCACAATCTAACAACATGAAAGACTCTGGCCTAAATGTAATAATTGGTCTTAAGGAAGGGGGGAACAGCTGGAAAAAGGCCGAAGCTGATGGTCACAAAGTAATGTCTGTTGCAGATGCAACAAAACAAGGAGACATTATTCACGTATTGATTCCAGATATGATTCAAGCTAAGGTATACAAAGATGAGATCGAGCCAAATCTTTCTGAAGGAAAAGCATTGTCCTTTTCTCATGCAGCTGCAATCTATTGGAAATGGATTGAAGCACCAAGCAATATTGATCTTATCATGATTGCACCAAAAGGACCTGGTTCCAAAGTTAGAGAAACATATCTTGACAATTTTGGAACCCCTTCAATTGTTGCAGTTGAACAAGACTTTACAGGAAAAGCCTGGGACCGAACATTGGGAATTGCAAAAGCAATTGGAAGCGCAAGAGCTGGATTAATCAAAACTACTTTTAAAGAAGAAGTAGAAACCGATTGGTTTGGTGAACAGGCTGACCTTTGTGGTGGTACAGCTTCTATGGTAACAAATGCATTTGAAACTCTAGTTGAAGCAGGATATCAACCAGAAATTGCATACTTTGAAGTTTTACATGAACTTAAACTCATTGTAGATATGATTCAGAGATATGGAATCAATGGAATGTGGAGACGTGTCAGTGAAACTGCCAGATATGGTGGTCTAACTCGTGGACCGATGGTAATGGATTCTGTAAATAAAGATAAAATGAAAAAAATTCTTTCCTCGATTCAAGATGGCACATTCAACAAGGAGTGGGTCTCTGAATATCAGAAAAATGGTAAAGACGCATTTGACAAATACATGAAACAATATGACGAACACCAAATTGAAAAAGTTGGTAAAGAAATGCGTAAAATGCTGTGGCCGGATTCCACAGAATAATCTTTTTTTATATTTTTCTTAATTTAGAAACCCCAGTAGTAATATGATCAATAATGGTTGATAGAGGTGTACCTGGACCAAACACATGATTCACTCCTGATTTAATCAAATCTTTATGATCTACATCTGGAATCACTCCTCCTCCAACAATAAGAACATCATTGATTCCTTTCTTTTTTATTGCTTTGACTACTCTGGGAAAAAGTGTTCCATGTGCACCATTGAGTAAACTCATTGCAACTGCATCAACATCTTCATCTTCTGCTATTCGTGCTATTCTTTCTGGAGTTGCGAAAAGTCCTGAATAGATGACCTCCATTCCTGCATCTCTGAATGCTCTACAAAGTACTAAGGCCCCTCTGTCGTGACCATCAAGACCTAATTTGGCAACCAAGATTTTGATACTTCGTGATGTAGTCTTTTGCCTCATAATTTTAATTGTAGTCTTGTATATTTTAAAAGCTTTATTTGATTTTCTAATCTATAAAATTAATCCGTAATTTACAAGAATAGAAAATCTACTTAAAGCGTAACAAAAGTACCTCAGACATGAACATTACTCCTATTAATTATAAATTAACCTTTGAGCCTGATCTTAAAAAATTTACCTTTGATGGAATTGAATCAATTTCAGTAGATTGCAAAAAACCTACAAGCACAATAACAATGAATTGTGCTGAACTAAAGATAAAATTATGTCAAGTAAAATCTGCAGGAAAAATCATCAAATCTACTCCAAAAACAAATGAGAAAAAAGAAGAATTACAAATTAGATTAGGGGAAAAAATCAAAGGCAAAGTAACAATCAACTTAGAATTTCAAGGAATTTTAAATGATCGACTTCTTGGATTTTATCGAAGTCAGTACAAACAAAGTGGCAAGACAAAGTACCTTGCTACAACACAATTTGAGGCAGCAGACGCTAGACGTGCATTTCCTTGTTGGGACGAGCCTGAGGCGAAGGCAACATTTGAAATTTCAATTATTGCTGACAACAAATTTAGTGCAATCTCAAACATGCCTATCAAATCAAAGAAAAAAATTGGAAGCAAAACCATTTACAAATTCGAAAAGACTCCTAATGTTTCAACATATTTGATCTATCTTGGTGTTGGAGAATTTGAATATCTTACTGGAAAGATTGGTAAAATACAGATTAGAGTAATAACAACAAAAGGAAACAAATCAAAAGGAAAATTCTCATTAGAATTAGGGAAAAAACTTCTTACATCTTATGAAAAATATTTTGGAATAAAATACCCATTACCAAAACTTGACTTGATTGCAATACCTGACTTTGCCGCTGGTGCCATGGAAAATTGGGGCGCAATTACTTTTAGAGAGACAATCTTGCTTTATGATCCTAAAACATCTTCTACTAGAACGAAGCAATACATTGCTGAAGTAATCTCTCATGAGATTGCACATATGTGGTTTGGAAATCTCGTTACCATGAAGTGGTGGAATGATTTGTGGCTTAATGAAAGCTTTGCAACCTTTATGGCAACAAAATTTGTTGACAAATTCTATCCTGAATGGGACTTGTGGAATCAGTTTATTGAGGATGCAATGAATATGGCAATGAATCTTGATTCACTAAAAACAACACATCCCATAGATGTTAAAGTAAACTCTCCATCTGAAATTAGAGAAATCTTTGATGCAATTTCTTATGACAAAGGCGGGTGTGTATTGCGAATGCTTGAACATTATGTAGGCGAACCAAACTTCAGAAAAGGTCTAAAAAGATACCTTTCTGATTTCAAATACAAAAATGCTGAAGGAAAGGATTTGTGGAATGCAATTGGCAAAGCATCAAAAAAGCCTGTTACTTCCACGATAAACACATGGCTCAAACAGCCAGGTTTTCCACTAGTTGAGATTAATCAAGATGGGAATTCACTGAAACTTAAACAAAAGAGATACTTGCTCGAACACAATAAAAAGTTCAGTAACGGTCTATGGTCTATTCCATTATCTTTAGGACTAGAAAACGAAATTTCTAAAAAATTATTTTCTAAAAAATCTCTGTCTATAAAGCTACCAAAGAATACTATCGGTTTTGTTGCAAACTATGGAAGAAAGGGATTCTATCGTGTAAAGTATGATGAAGGAATTTTACTTGATTTAAAAATGTTAGTAGATGAAAAACGTATACATGACATTGACCGATGGGCAATTCAAAATGATTTATTTTCCTTTTGTGTTTCGGGCGATGAACAAGTAAGAAATTATCTTGATTTCTCTGATGCATATTTTGATGAAGATAGCTATCTTGTATTGGTTAATGTGGCTCACAATTTAGCATCGTTATACTTTTACACATTTGACGAAAAATTTGTAGAAGAAATTTATGATTATGCTATAAATTACTTTAGAAAAATTTTATTTAACTTAGGATGGGATTCCAAAAAATCAGATAAGCATACTGATGCATTACTTCGCGCATTTGTGATTTCTACCTTGGGAAAAATGAATGATGAAGAAGTTACAGAAGAAGCTCTTAGAAGATATGACAAATTTCTAAAATCACCTAGTTCTTTGTCACCCGATTTAGTAGAACCAATTTGCTCAATCGCAGCATGGAATGGAAATGCAAAAACTCATGATGAACTAACAAAACTATACAGGAATGCAAAAACCATGGAAGAGAAACTTCGCTTTTTAGGCGCCATGTGTGGATTTAAAGACAAAAAACTTCTCATCAGATCACTTAACTTTTCTAAAACCTCCGATGTCCGTTCTCAAAATATGCAATTACCAATCATAAAAGTTGCTACAAATCCTTACGGAAAGAAAGTATTATGGCCCTGGTTAAAGAAAAATTGGAAACAACTAAACAAAAAGGTAGGACATGGAAATCCTATGTTTAATCGAATTGTAGCTAGTATCTCTTCTGTGGCTGATGACTCGATGGAAAAAGAAATTATACAATTCTTCAAAAAAAATCCAACTCCTGGTACCGAACGTACTCAAGCTCAAACGCTTGAAAGAATACGAATAAACTCAAAATTCCTTAGAAGTATGAGAAAAGAGTTCAAAGATGGCTAGAAAACTTGGAGCTTCTATCTCTCTTGTAATAATTACTGTTTTAGCAATAGTTTTTCTAGCTGGTGGGGGAACAGATGACAAAGATGTTCTTCGTCAAACATTTCAGATAGAGGCAATATACTATGATTCTGGCTATGTTGAAATTTCTTATTTTGACAAATCTGGTAAAACAAATTCTGTCGTCATGGAAATTCTTGGAATGGAGGAATCTTTTCAAAAAACATTTTCTGATTCTGAATTTATTGAAATTGTTCCATTTCCAAATCTACCAAAATATGGTTGGGTAATTCATCCAGTAGTTTTGGAAGTTTATCATGAAGAATTAGGTCACATACAACTAAAAACTGAGATTCATTCACTTGATGAACCTGTTCCTCGTGTAATCTATTCCAGACCTTAGATCGGACACAAGATTGTATTTAATATTTTTTATAAAAAATTACAAAAATGATCTAAAATAATTGAAAATTTTAAAGAATAGATTTTGATTATAGAACATCTAATAGTTGAAGAAAAATCAAGAAGCCAACTAACCTCATCCTCTACGTAATGCAGCCTGTATGCGTGCATCAGTAACACGATGGGAACTTTATGACAATTGGATATTGTGTCGGCTTCCTGATACTATTACCCACTTCTAAGATAAAACATGATCCCTATACAATGATTTTATTTTCTATTTTTCTAATAATGAAAACATTTTGTTGATAAGAAAAACTGATTCTTTGATTAAAGCATCATCAAGTACTATGATAACACGTTTTCCCATGATGAAATTATTAATTTCATTAGATATTAAATAACGCAAAGATATCATAATTCTATGAGTTACATATGCCCAATGCATCCAGAAATAACCGAGGACAAACCTGCTAGATGCTCAAAATGTGGGATGGATCTTGTGGAATCGAAACCATCAAATGATAAAGCGGGATCTGACCCCCCACAAACTAAAGATACAACATGGAAAGCTTACATGCCATTATTGGTGGTTTTCTGGTTGTTACTACTCACAACAATAGTAATTACCATTGGGGATTATAGAGAAGGCACTTTCACTATTAACAAAACATTATCTTATTTCATGATAGGATTTTTCCTTACCTTTGCGGGTTTCAAGTTGTTTGACTTGAAAGGACTTGCACAGGGATTTTTCACATATGACTTGTTAGCAAAAAAATTCTTCTCCTATGGATACATTTATCCATTTATTGAATTGTTTTTTGGTCTAAGTATGATACTGATTCCTGAATCACGTACTCTCCTGTTTGTAGAATTATTTGTCATGACCTTTAGCGGTTTAGGCGTTACAATAAAATTATTGAAGAAAGAACAATTCCAATGTTCATGTCTTGGAACATTCCTTAAAGTTCCATTAACTAAAGTAACACTAATTGAAGACTTTGGTATGGCGTTTTTGGCGTTGGTAATGTTAGTTATTTTAATATAAACTAGAGTTTTTCTAATTCTAGGTTTTACTCTTAGTTGGTAAAGTAAGATTTTGTATTTTGATGTAATTCCTCTAGTGAGCACTGGGTCTTTACAGACCCAGACCATTATTGAGACAAGTGTAGCTCCATAATAAAGTTAGAGATTTGAACCAACTAGAAAATGCCCCTAATGAGAATTTACCAAATGTTTAGTAATGAATGAAAATTTTCATCAATTAATTTTTTGAAAAAACAATTTATCTTTATAAACAAAAGTGGAAGATTGCTGGTTGGTTTCCCTGCGTCCATTTTTATCCCCAAAAATAGTTTAAGCCTCTCTAAAGATTCGAATCAATTATCAGCATAGTTAATAATTAGTCAATCTATATTGTATGCAAGGTCTTCATAACACAAAACATTCCTGTTATTTGTTAAAAAACTAGGTTTACACAAGATTTTATTGCACCTGTGAAACCTTATTGTATATTGGATTTGCTTGTGGATGTTAAGAAAGGAAAACGTGGAGCAATTGCAAAAGCAATCAGTATAGTTGAAAATGATCCAAAGAAAGCAAAGAAACTATTAAAAAAAATTTTCAAAGATTCTGGCAACTCTATTGTTATAGGCATTGTAGGTTCTGCAGGTTCTGGAAAAAGTTCCCTGATTAACAAAACTGTAATTGCATTAAAAAAATTAGGCACAAAACCCGCTGTATTAGCAATTGATCCAACTAGTCATATTACTGGCGGGGCCATATTGGGTGATAGAGTAAGAATGACTGAATCCACTGATTCAGGTACATATATTCGAAGTATTGCCTCAAGAGGTGCAACCGGTGCAATATCTCACTCACTACGAAATAGTATTCGAGTTTTAGAATACTCTGGATTTAATCCAATAATTATTGAAAGCGTTGGAGCTGGACAAACTGAAGTCGAAATTTCAAACATTGCAGATATTACCGTTGTGGTATTTAATCCTAATACTGGTGATAGTATTCAAACAATCAAAGCTGGTTTGACTGAAATTGGAGATATCTATCTTGTAAACAAAAGTGATCTTACTGGAGCAAACCAACTATTTGATGCAGTGTTGGACTATATTGGAGATACAGAACGCAATCCAATAATTCTAAAAACTTCTGTAAAAAATAATACTGGAATTACAAAATTTACAAAAATTCTTAAAGATATGATGATATCTAAAAAGAAATCCAAGAAAGAAAAAGAACAAGAACGACTTGAAGCAGAACTAAAAGATATTGTTTTAAATAACTTGAAAGAAAAGGTTGATGGAATGTTAGATTCTGATAAAATATTTTCAAAATATCTTAAAAAATTACAATCAAAAAGCATTGACCCGTTTGAAGCAGGAGATAAAATCACAAAATCTTTGTTAAAGTGATAAAATGGCGGTAAAAAAATCTGCAAAATCAAAAGAGTTTGAAAAGAAAATTTTTACTGATTCTAATTTTCTAGTAAAACGAATCTATCAAAAATCTTCTAAGAAGAAACCCATAGAAGATGCAGGAACATATCCATATACAAGAGGAATTCATCCTGGAATGTTCCGTGAAAGATTCTGGACAATGCGACAGTATTCTGGATTTGGTGATGCTAAACTCACCAATGAGAGATTCAAATTCATGCTTGAAAAGGGTCAAACAGGTCTTAGCATGGCATTTGATCTGCCAACACAAATTGGCTATGATTCTGATTCGCCACAAGCTGAAGGTGAAGTAGGGAAAGTTGGTGTATCCATTACATCCGTCAAAGATATGATGACTGCATTTGATGGTATTCCTCTTGGTAAAGTCAGTACTTCCATGACCATTAACTCTACTGCATCAACACTACTTGCATACTATATTGTAGTTGGCGAATCACAGGGATTCAAAAGTTACGAACTTCGTGGAACCACTCAAAATGATATTCTAAAAGAATACATTGCAAGAAATACCTACATCTATCCTCCTCAACCATCAATGCGATTAATTGGAGACATGATTGAGTACTGTGCAGAAAAAGTGCCATCTTGGTATCCTGTTTCAATATCTGGTTATCACATGAGAGAAGCTGGTTGCACTGCAACACAAGAAATTGCATTTACATTAGCAAATGCTATTGCATACATTCAAACTTGTTTGGATAAGGGATTAAAGATTGATGATTTCGCACCACGTCTTTCATTCTTCTTCTGTTGTACTATAGAGTTCTTTGAAGAGGTTGCAAAGTTTAGAGTTGCAAGAAAAGTTTATGCTAAAATTCTCAAAGAAATGTTCTATGCAAAGAACCCACGTTCAATTCAGTTAAAATTCCACACTCAGACTAGTGGTGAATCATTAACCGCGCAACAGCCAAATAACAACATAGTCCGTGTTACAATTCAGACAATGGCTGCAGTAATGGGTGGAACACAATCTCTTCACACAAACTCTAGAGATGAGGCGCTGGCACTTCCTACTCAAGAATCTGCAAAAATTGCACTTAGAACACAACAAATTGTAGCAAATGAATGTGGAATTACAAAGACTGCTGATCCGATGGCCGGTTCATACTATCTTGAAGAACTATGTGACCAAATGGAGGATGAGGTATGGAAATATCTCAAAAAGATCCAAAAAATGGGTGGCTCTGTCAAAGCAATTGAGAAAGGATTCTTTCAATCTGAAATACGACAAAATGCATATCGTCTAAAGAAAGAAACCGATGCTAATGAAAGAATTATTGTTGGTGTAAACAAGTATTCTGAAAAAGAAGAACAACCAGAATTACTTCGAATTGGTGGCAGAATTGAAATTCAACAAAAAAAGGCACTCAAAAAATTACGTGACTCTAGAGACAAAAAGAAATGGGCAAAAGCACTTTCTGCAATGAAGAGTGCAGCAGAAACAGAAAAAAATCTTATGCCTTACATAGTTACATCTGTAAGATCATTTGCTACAACTGGCGAAATCAGTAATACTCTTAGAGAAGTATTTGGTGAATATCGCCCAAAAGAGGTCTTTTAGATGAAGATTGATCATATTGCTATTGCGGTAAACGATGTTGAGGAATCTGCTAAGGTATACCAACAAGCATTAGGTGTTGATAGTGTTGAATTTGAAACGATTGAAACAGAAGGTGTCAAAGTAGCAATTATTCATCTTGAAAATGGCAGAATTGAACTAATGCAACCAACAAATGATAACAGTCCAATCAAAAAATTCTTAGACAAAAAAGGACAAGGACTACATCATTTGGCATTAGAGACAGATAACATTGAAGGTGAAGTAGAAAGAATGGAAGGATGTGGGATTCAATTTCTAGGAAAAATAAGACCTGGTTCTGCAGGAACCAAAGTTACTTTTATTCATCCAAAATCACTTTATGGTGTATTGACAGAACTTTGCTCTCATCCTAAAGCGTAGCGTAACATAATCACTCTTATCTACTTGAGTTTTTTCCTGAGAGATTTGAGTTAAATGATGATTACATATGTCCAAAATTTACAAAATAGTAATAATACACTAGTAATTTCATATCTTTATGGGGTTATTTGATAAATTTAAAAAATTTGACGAGTTTGGATACGACAAAGATGGATATGATAAAGATGGGTATGACAAAGATGAGTATAACAAAAAGGGGTACAACAAAAAGGGTTACAACAAAAATGGGTACAACAAAAAGGGTTACAACAAAAATGGGTACAACAAAGACGGTCAAATAGGTACACTGGTGGAAGCTTTACTCTTGATACTC
>JACZTB010000042.1 GCA_022573895.1 Nitrososphaerota archaeon | reverse complement strand
TTCATTAGTTTTTAACATTAACCATTCATCAGGTCAAATGATCAAGTTAAACGTTATGCATAATTACGCCATGTCCTGAGAAACGTAATCTGAGAATTGTTAAAAGTGATTTTCACGTATTGATAATGTGATGACAGAACCACCTAAACCAAAGGAAGGGGATGAAAACTGTCTCATATGTAGAAGACCAAAAAGTAAACATTCTCCTGAAGAATTACTTACATGCTCTCGTAAGATGGAAGAGTTTAAGAAAAATACTACAGGTGGGGCCGGAATTGAATGAATCTTTTCTTCACAAAGTAATTATACTATATTCCGAGAGTAATTTTAATAATAAATGACAATAATTTTCATTCCAATACGTCCCAGTAGAAGAAATGATGATCAAGACGAAAAGGACAGCACAGACGAATAATTAACTAAACTGATAGGGTAAGATAACACCATAGATTTAGGCATATTTGAAGGGAATTTTATTTTTTTTTAGTTTAGCAATATCAGATTTCTTCACTTTAATTTCTATTTCTTTTATTTTGGGTTTTTCTTCATCTTCTCCAAAAGTCACATCAAAAAGCCCTAATAATTTAGATGAATGTTCTAAAGTTCCAAATTCGAAACTATCAGTATTGATAAAAAAACAAGTCCTACAATTCTTACAAACATAGCCTACAAACTCATAAGAATTTTCATCTCTTTTCCTAATGAGAAGTTTGTAAATATCATCTTGTTTGCATTTAAAACAATCAGGGCGGTGAGTTTTTTTCATTAATAAAATCTTTAAGTTATTTTCTAATCTTATTTTGACCAATCCATTCATGTCATTATAGTAAGGCATTTTTTTATGAGTTTTCCAATTAATGAAACCTGAAAAATTCACACAATATTTACATACATAGAAGGCTACTTTGTGAACATTTTGTTTATCTCTATAACATATTGGTTCTTTACCTTTTTCATCACAAATATAGCATAATGCAGATTTATTCAATGTAATAATTGTAATGTATCCATTATTAAATATCTTGGTAAAGGATACAATTATGGATATTATTCAGAGTCGTTAAGTACTCAACTACCATTTAGAAAATTAAGATGAAAGCTGAAATTTCAAAAGACACGCAAAATAGAGTTTCGGACATATTAGACAAACCCGTAGAACGTAATTTTGACAAGGCAATAAATCAATGTTTTGACAAGCTTGAGAATGGTAATGCAGTAGATGTTTTGGTTTGTGACCAAACAGAAGCAATGGCAAGAGATGAAGAAAAATGACTAGATTCTGTACTAGAACCAAAGGATTTACAGAAGACCAAAACAAACAATATGCAAAAGACCTAAAAGAGTTTTCTAAAATAGAAGCTGAAAAATTCCGAAACCAAGAACAAGAACCTAATGAGGAGAATTCAAAAGAATGACTCCAATTTTTTCTAAATTTGATAAATTCCCAGATTTGCCAGATATTACTAGACCTTATCCAGATAATGAAGAGGATTTTGATGATGAATAAAACAATAGAATTAGGTGAAATTACGCCTTGTCATTTTGGTAAGAAATTAGTCATTTCATTAGATGAAAGATGGTCTGAATATCTTACTGCTAAAAATGAGAATTTCAAAGTTGTAATTAAAGATAATAAATTAATGTTAATCGGACAACTAAGTCCGACAACAAAATCAACCGATTCTAAACAGGAGATTTCTGACTTTGATTAGTTTTAGAGATTATATATCCAATATGGCTAATGGGGTAAATTCCATTGGGTAAGCCATTACCATTCTTATGTCCTGTAAAGGATTGCATTTATTTCAAAAAACCAATTTTCGCTGATGTTACACAGATTAAGACCCATTTGATGAGGGACCATGATTTTAAAGAGTACCAACAGGCTGCTTTTGAAAATAGATTAACTCCTTCAAAGATGTTCAGATCCAGGATATTCTTTGTGAATTTGCTTTGCAATTATGGAATAGTTAGGGGGTCAAGTGTTTGACCATGCAAGGAGATTGCTTTCGATATCATCACAGTAGATGTAAAGGGACTAAGGGTTGTGATTGCTGGTGTCATAAAGTAAAGAAGGATAATTGAATTGAAAGTTAATTGTAAATCCTGTATGAATGGTAATTGTGCAGCATGTGAAAGTGTAAATTGTTTGTGTCATGAATCACATAGTAAAACTGAACTTGTAAACCAATTTACTGAAACCGCTTCTAATCTTTTACCAAATTCACCAGAAGAATTAAAACAAATACTTAGAGATAATCCAAGGCAATCTCAACAACTAACGGTATTTGAGGAGCCAATTGAAGAAATCAAACCTAATAGATGGATAACATTAGAAGAACAAAAGTCCTGGTGTGATTTTCTTTCCACGCTTGGAATTGAAATAGGTAAGTTAGATTGGTGTGCTAGTGAATGGGAAAAATACCAATGTTCGGTTAATCATTCACATGGAAAAAAAGTTCATTATATTGCGTGTGGGAGACGTGGGCTTTGTCCTAGATGTTCAATGAGTTATGCAAGTAAAAGAGCTTCTATTGCATACAAGTGGGTTAAGGATAATCTAGCTAACCATTTAGATTTTGATTTAAAACTAAATCAAATTGTCTTAACATTACCTAGGCCATTACAGAACATGGACACAAAACTATTTTCTAAAATGATTAAGAAGTTTATGAAAGAATTTGATATTGATTCATACGGATATAGTATTCAAACTAGACATTCCAAAGACCCACTATCAGGAAGATATGTCCATTGTCACATTCTAAGTCTAAATATGAAAGAAAGTGAAAATGGAATGATTCAGAATAATTACTATTTTGATGTTGATTTAATGAGAACTGTTTGGAAAGATATTATTGAAAAACATACAGGTTTTAAGATTGAAGGTCATGCTAATCTTCATACAGAATATCATAGTGTGAGAAATGAACCCTATCAAGTGTTACACATGTTTTCTTATCTCTATAGGTATCCTATTCAAGACTTGTTTAATGTGCAAGTTAGAGCAAATACCCTTAATTATGTTCAATCCGTGCAATTCGAAAAAAATGAAACCTTAGATAACGAACCTGAAAGACTTAGAGAAGTACGGGATAAAGTCAATGAGTTAATAGAAGAAAAGAAACCTAGGATTGTTTGGTGTGGTATGCTGACTTCTACTAAGCGGAAAGTCTTGATAAAGAAGATGTTACACTTGCAGTATAATGAAACTTTAGACGGTTCCACCCCTACTATACTGCAACTTGACGATACTTCATTACCTGGCTTTGAATGGAAAAGTATGAAAGATGTTGAAAAAGAGATAGACCAAAGGTCTAAAGAGTGTCGTGATTGTGGTTCACCCTATGAATTAACACCTTTTGAACGTGGAAGTTATGAAGGAGATAATGAACCATTAGTTTTTAGTAATTAATTTCTTAAATCGTCTTACGCCATATTTCTTAAATCGTCTTACCGTAAGACGATTGTATGACGCGTATTACGGGTAAGACGTATGGTATTACTCATGAAATTACGAGTAAGACGGTAAGACACAGTCTTACTGGTAAGACACTGTCTTGCAGGTATTACGCTAACAATTTTCAAGGTGAACTTTTTGACTAAAAAATCAATGACCGTAAAATTGGAAAAAGAAATGTTAGAAGATGTTGATAATGAATGTGAAGGCCTAGGATGTAATCGAACCGATTTCATAATACAAGCAGTACAAGAAAAACTAGATGGAACCACAGAAGAACCTAAAGACATTCAAGAAACAAAACCTGAAAATAAAAGAATGGAAGGTATTATCAAGAGGGTTAGTTATGATAATGGAAAGACTTGGCATGATATAAAACCAATTCCAGAATTAACAAATGTAACAGTAGAAAATTAATTACCTATTCCTTTTTGTAAATTTCTTTGGATTTGAAGATATTTGGATTCTCTTTGAGAATTTTTGAGGCTATATGTCTCGGGGTTTTCTTATCATATTTTTCTACAAATTTTATAGGGTCATCAATTAATTCCACATAAAGTTCATGTAGTTTTTCCATTCTATCTTTAGCTTTTTCAAATGTCTTTGAATTGGCTTGATATGTCATTCTGATTGCCCAGTCTAATTCTCTTAGGTCTTCAAGTTTCCAAACTCCTTGAAGTATATTTTTCGCTAGTGTTTCTTTTTTGAGATATCTAGGCTTACTCACTCTTTCTTCACTAATATCAAGCAAATATCTTTAATTTTAAGTGACTCATTCGCCAAACAATGCAATCTTGATACATTTCAGACACAACCAATTCTGAATAATTGCACTTTCATTATCACATTTAGGACATTGATTCATTGTGTTAAACTCTCTTTTCTTTTCAGAAATACTTTACGAACTTTATCGTGAATATTTGCCTGAGAGATTTGAGTTAAATGATGATATCAAGTAAAATTAGGTCTGTTGCTTTTTATTGATAGAGTAAAAAGGAAAAGAGAAGGAATGAGATATGAAGTACATGTGCAAAAGCTGTAAAAAGAAATGTGATGATATTACAAAACATTTGATGACAGTACACAAATTTTCAAAAGAAATTATAGAATTCCAACTAAAAGCAAACCCAAATAGTTATAAAAGTGCCTTTGAAAAATTAGAAAAATAAACTCGCATTATAACGTGGATTAGTAGGACTTTTCATTCGTGAATCGGGGGGCTTCTATTTTTACTGATTATCTATAATCTCTTTTGTAAATTATCTCAAATGTAATTTATTTTCTAAACTCTTTTATTTTCAAAAATTCTAGAAATGCAGGGTCTTTTTGTCTCAAATATCGTTCAAACGCTTCATACTTTTCTAGAATGTCAGTTTGTTTGTTCTGCATATTTTCTAGACTTTTTTCAATTTTTGCAAAGTCAGATATTGTAACATGAGGCTCAGCATTTTTGTATAATCTAACTTGTTCTTTCTTTGATAATGTGTAATAGGTATCAAGATATTCATGATGACCTAACAAGGCATGGGCATAGTCTGAACCTGAAACATTACTCACAACAGTATAGAAAAACTCTCTAAATGCATGAAAGTGGATTATTCGTCTACCATTTCGACCTAGTTTGTTTAATTCAGGCACTTTTCTAATTGCTCTGATTAGTGCTTTTTGAAGTATAATTGATTCTGAAAGTTGTTCTTCTGGCGTGGGTAATCTACTATCATTTTCTGTTCTTATCCTGTTGGTCCTACCAAAAATTCTAAGAGACTGTAATTTCTTATTTGGACTATCTTCTCTCCAACCAAAAAAGCGTTGAAGATAATCTCTTAGTGCCTCGCTAGCTTCTTTTGAAATGTATGTTTCCCTATCCTCTCCAGACTTTGAAGTCTCAGCTCTTACGTTAATTTTGACAGGCTCTGCATTGAATTCAATATCAGGTAATGTTAATCCCGTTATTTCACCCACTCTCAAGCCAGATGATAACGCAAGTAATACTGCTGATTGTAGTTTAGGGTCGAGGTTATGCAGTAGTTTTATTAGAATTTCTTTTGTTAGTGCTTCTTTTTTCAGTCGTTTTATCTTTGGAAGCTTAACTCGTTGTTTACATTTCTCAGCAAAAACATCTATTCCCATGTAAGTATAATATCCCTTTACAATTGTTAGCCACAATCTAATAGTTTTAGGTTTAATTGATTTCTTATCCAGAAATATGACATACTCACTTAGAATATTGTAAATGTCTAGTTCATTATTTTGTATTCTAAATGCTAGCTGTACTTCATCACAGTTGTACTTCTCTTTGAGAAATATTCTAAATCCATTTTCCTTACCTACTATTGCAGTACGATATGTCTTTTTTGAGCTAGCACTATGAGACTGCAAGTATATTGTATCCAAGTAATCATTGAGCATTTGTTCAGCAGATTTTTCTTTTATTCTTAAACTCATGATGAATATTCACAAATCAGGTATTTATCGCGTATGGCTATCTTACCTAATACGTTTAGTTAAGAATTATATTTTACCCAAAGAGAATTTCTAATATGTCATTTCCTTCTCGACGTCTTCGCAGACTGAGAACATCTGAAAAAATGAGAGAGTTGGTTCAGCAGACCACGCTTTCTTCAAAAGATTTTATCTGTCCAGTATTTGTTCAAGAAGATCTAAAGACCAGAGTCAAGATAGAATCGATGTCAGAAATTGAGAGACTGCCATTAGATGACATTAATGATGAGGTGGGAACCATTACTGATTTAGAAATTCCTGCAATCATGCTTTTTGGAATTCCAACTCAAAAAGATGATGCAGGATCTTCTGCATTTGATGATAATGGAATTGTCCAAAAGGCAATTACTCAGATCAGACAAAATTTTGGGGATAAAATTGTAATAATGGCAGATGTTTGTCTCTGTCAGTTTACATCTACAGGACATTGTGGAATTATTCAAGGAAATAAGATTGATAATGATACTAGTATAGATACACTTGCAAAGATTGCTGTTAGTCATGCAAAAGCAGGAGTTGATACTGTATCACCATCTGCAATGATGGATGGTCAAGTTGCTGCAATTAGAAAGGCACTTGATGAAAATGGATTCACAGATGTTTCAATAATGTCACATTCAGCTAAACATCGCTCAAACTTTTACACGCCATTTAGAGATGCTGCTGAATGTGCACCAAAGTTTGGAGATAGAAAGACATACCAAGTTCCATATACAAACGCTAGAGAAGCAATGTTAGAAGTCGAGACAGACATTAATGAAGGAGTAGACATTGTAATGATAAAGCCAGCGTTATCTTACTTGGATTTAATAGCGGAGACAAGAAGAAGATTCAATATTCCTGTTGCAGCATACAGCGTTTCTGGTGAATATGCAATGGTAAAAGCTGCTTCGCAACTAGGCTACATAAATGAAAAAGACATTACAGAAGAGATTCTATATTCTATTAAAAGAGCAGGAGCTGACATGATAGTAACATATTTTGCAAAATCAGCTTCAAGGTTTCTTCAAGAATCATGAGAAACGACGAACGTTATGAGATTCAAAGAGCATTTGACCAATTACCACATGTTGTAGGCTCAAGTTGGGCAGTAATTTGGTTCAGAATGAAAGGAATCAAAACACCCACTAGAGAAGAATACCGAGAGAAAGTTCTAGAGTATTTTAAGATGATTGAACCAGTCTTTGACTCTTATCCAAAAGACGAAGAATTTGCAGAGATTTGCAAGTATATTGAATTGAGAAAAAAGGATGTTTATGAAAAAATAAAATCAGGAGAAAATGAGGATGTTGAAAAGCGATACGACAGATATGTTGATTATGGGTAAAGTTCCTGTTTTAGTTGATTAAGAAATTCTTTTAGTATTCTAGTTCTCTTCTTTGCTTCTGCTTTTCCAGATTTTGTGTTCATTAATGATTCTAGTTTGAGTAACTTTTGAAAGAAATGATCAATGGTCCAAGTGTTATCATCTGGAGGTCTTCTTTTGCAAAAAGGATCATCAATGTTGTAGAATGGTCGCTTTAGCAAACCTCCTGTAGCAAAAACTCTTGCAATCCCTATTGCCCCTAATGCATCTAGTCTATCGGCATCCTGAAGTATTTTTCCTTCAAGAGTTTTAGGAATTTTGTTTTGTGAAAAACTATGATCTCTAATTGCATCTAAAATTATGATAATTTCGTCTTTAGAAAAATCAAATTTTTCAAGTATCTCTTTAGATTTTTTTGCGCTTTCAATTGAAGATATTTTTGAGCGTTTGTCAGATTTTGGATATGATATGATATCATGTAGCAAAGCAGCACTTAGAACCAGCTTTTCATTTGCTTTTTCTTTTTTACAGATTTTTTGGGCATTTTTGTATACTCTTATCGTATGCTCAAAATCATGTACAGAATCATTTTCCATTCTTTTTTTTACTTCATCTTTAAGAGAATCAAGAACTTTCATTTAGAATCTCCACAATTTTGGTTTGACAAACTTTATTTTTCTCTGAGTAATTAAAATAGTCCAGTTTATTGATGCAAAAAGAAAAATCACTCCAATTCCAATACCATCGATTAATAAAATTCCAGTAAGACGGTCTTCGAAGATTTCCAGAAAAGGTGTTAAAACTGCATTTCCAAAATATATCATAACAATATAAGAAATAATTCTGCCAAACCAAAATCCAATATAGATTCCAATGCTTTTGGCACGCATTAAACCATAAGTAATAAACAACATATTACTTGGAAGAGGGGTAGCACCAAACAGAAAAGATGCTATAACATAACCATATTTTTTATGATTAAGATAATCACCAATTATGTCAAGATTAGCTTTTTGCTCTTTTGCAACAAATTTTCTAAAATATCCACTTATCTTTTTTAGAAAAAATCGCCCTATAGTTGCTCCAGTTGCACCTACCACAGCAAGAAGGATAACATTCAGCGTTGGATCAAGAAGATAAAATGATGTCAAGATGATCCAACTAGGCGGCATTAAAATTGGCGAAGCGTTTACTCCAATCAGAACTAGAAAAATTCCAAAATACGAATATTCCCCAAAAATTTCAAAAATATCCAACATCTTTCTATGAGTTTAGCACTTTTTTATTTCTAAATCCTTGTATCTAGAAATAGTGATGGAAAAAAATTCATTATGATCTAAAAAATTAAAATAATTACATGTTTTTCAAAACAATGATCATGTATTGTAACAAATAGGATCAATTATGCAATATCTTTATAAGGAATTTTTACCTGTATATATGTATGACAGAGTTAATTTGGAAGTGTTTTAGATGCAATCTATCATTTAGGGACGAAGATGTGGCTGAAATACATAAACAAATTTCAAATCATTCTGTAACGAAAGTAAAGTCACTAGTTGCTTAATTACCATAATTTTTCTAAATTATAGTTTTGATTAAAATCTAATGCAGAGGGTGGGATTCGAACCCACGAACTCCTGAGAGAAGGGATTTCCTATTTTGAGGATCTTGAGTCCCTCTCGGTTGACCTGGCTTCGATACCTCTGCAATGAGATTGGGCAATGACCGATATTTCTCAATTACTAATCTGAAAAAATTAGAAAAATTATCTATCGGTTAATAGATTTTTTAACAAAGCTTATAATTATGCGAATTAAATTTAAAAATACATGTCAGAGTTCATACCAATTTCAGAAGCAAAAAAAATGCGAAGTGGAGTTAATGTTGAAGCCGAAGTTAAAAGTATAGGAGATTCAAGAACTGTAAATCTCAAAAGTGGAGGAACAATTGATGTCTGCGATGCAATTATAGCTAACGGTGAAACTGAAGATGATCAAATGAAACTCACATTATGGGGTGACGACATCAAAGCAGTAAATGTTGGAGATAAAGTTGTCATAACAAATGGATACACCAATGAGTTCAAAGGAGAGGTTTCCTTAACAAAAGGTAAATTTGGTAAGATGGAAATAAATCCTCAATAAAACTGAATGTTCGCGGAATAAATTTTATTTTTCTTTACTTTTTACTCTTACCTAAATTTCTACAAAATTTCTTTAGATAATTTATCTAAAAAAATTATCGTCTAGATTTCTTTTTTGCTGGTCGTTTTCTAGCTGGTCTCTTTTTTGCTGGTCGTTTTCTAGCTGGTCTCTTTTTTGCGGCTGTACGTTTCTTTGCTGCTGCTACTCTTTTAGCTGCTGCCTTTTTAGCTGCTTTGCGTTTGTTTGCCAAGAGTTCTTGGAATTTTTTAGATATTTTTTCTAATGCTTTTTTAGCAGATTCCTCTGCATTGGTTCGTCTTTCTAAGTTTTTCACAAACTTTTCAGCAGCCTTGTGGCTGGTTGTCATTGTTTCACGTAAAGATGGTTTTGATTTAGATTGTTTTTGTATTTTTGAAGAAATCTTTGATTTTAAATCAGTAAATTTCGAAACATCATCTGAAATCTTTTTTGCTGTTTTTTGCCTACTTTTGATTTCAGAAATTAGTTCTTGAATATGGTTATTTAAAGATCGTAATCTAGCTTCTGCATTCTGTTTTTCTTCGGGGTTTTCAGAGAATTCTATCTCTTGTTCAGCCTGCTCGATTATCTCTTTTTCTCTAGTCAGTCGTTCCTCAGCTGCTACCACTAGTCTTTCAATGCTTTGTAATTGAGAGGTTTTTCGAGTAAGAATATCAGATGTGTCAGAAACATCTTCACGTTCAGATTCTATTTTTCTATCAATTGAATTCAGACCTGAAGAAGAACGTCTTTCAATAGAGCGTGCTTGTTTGAGTTGTTTTTCAGCTTTTTTTCTAAGATTTGTTGCTACCTGTTTCTTGTGACGCAGTTGAACTACTAGTTTTTCTATTGATACCACGATTCAATCAAAACAAAAGACTCGATTAAGTTGTTAATATGATTAGGATTTGACTTAACAGTTAAGAAAATTAACTAAATTTGATCGCCAAAATCATTTTTTAAAAAATATTAGTTAAGAGATTGCATTAAAATTATGGATTTTCATCCAAAAGACTTGCCAATATCAAAGACATATGTTCTAAAAGACGAAAAAGATGCATCAGAAGCAGTAGAGGATATGGTAAGACTTGGATTTGAAAATACAAAAGAAGGATTTAAGGTTTTGATGCCAAAAGAATCAAGGATTGCAAAAAGAATTGGATACACAATTACAACAGGAGTAACACAGGGACTAAGACAAAAAAATGAAATTCGAGACATCAAATATTGGACTTATCACCATGATAAAGATCATTTTGCAATAGTTTTGATAAGTAACACTACTTTGACAGAATTAGGTTTTTGATTTATCGAAAATTTGGTAAAGTTTTGTTCTCTTTGCCAATACTCCAGCAAGCATTATTCCAATAATGGTCCCCCCAATGACATCCATAGGGAAATGTTGTAAGACATAAAGTCTACTAATTGAAATCAACACAGGGTAGAGAAATAGCAAATATGCGCCTCTAGGGAATCGTTCTGAAAGTGCATAGCCCAAGATTATTGCCATTATCATAGATCTAGCTGCATGGCCAGAAGGATATGATGCATCATGTCCACCCTCGCAGAATAATGCATATGTATCACGACTGATTTCTACAGGGAATGGTACACCCTCGTACTCAAAATCAGGACTGTCTCTATCAATTCCACATTTAACATAGCCTGTAAGTAGTGTTGAAATTACAATCAGAATCATCAAAGTAATTCCAATTCTACGGGTTTTTGGAATAATTAACATCAGAATTCCGAATCCCATCATCCACAAAACCTCGCCACTTTCTGTGATATACTGCATAGTGAGGTCCAGTGTAGGATTTCCCACATTTTGAGAGAAAAAAGAAATAATACTTTGATCAAAACTTTCAGTTATCTCATAGTATACAAAAGCAGTAAGAACAAGAAACAAAATTGTTAGTAGTATAAATGAACGTGACCTAATGTTAAAAATCCAATTTTGCAATTAATTAAACCTCAAGTACGTAGCTTTTAATTTTTATCAATACATAAGTTTTGGAAGTTTAAATCACTGTTTAGAAATAAGATTTGAGAAAATGGTTCTGATCGGCTCAAAGAATTTAACAGGGAGCACAATAGAAAAATCGTGAAGGTGCTCACATTAGATGATTTTGATCTAAAAAGTAAGACTGTTTTTTTGAGAGTAGACCTAAATTGCCCAATAAATCCAGAAACAATGGAAATTTTAGGTACTAAAAGAATTGAAGAAGCTACTGAAACTTTAACGTCATTAAAAGATGCTAAGGTAGTAGTCGCATCACATCAAGGCAGAGTTGGAAATAAAGATTATACTGGAATGGACAAACATGCAAAAGTTCTTGAAAAATTTATGAATAGAAAAATAAAGTATGTTGAAGATGTGATTGGTGAAGCTGCCCAAAATGCTATCAAGAATTTAGAGGATGGAGACATTCTACTTTTAGATAATCTTCGATTGTGTGCTGAAGAGAATTACGAGTTTACACCAGAGAATGCCGCCAAAACAATTATGGTCAGTCGTTTATCCAAATTATTTGATCTTTGTGTATTAGATTCATTTCCAAGTGCTCACAGATCACATCCATCAATAATTGGTTTTCCACAAGTTTTGCCAGCATGTGCAGGAAGAATTGTTGAGAGAGAAGTTAGAAATCTAGATGAGATAATGACTGTTGCCAAGGCACCACATGTGATTGTTCTTGGAGGCTCAAAAATACAAGACAGGCTTGAAGCAATCAAGTTATTAATTCAAAACGGTCGTGCAGACCATGTTCTATTAACTGGTTTGATTGGGAATGTGTTTATGCGTGCTCAAGCAAGAATCAAATCTCCTCTTGGCATCAAAATGGAAGATGATGTCGTATCAAAAGCGCACTCTTTGATAGGTGAATATCCTGATGTTTTTGCTACACCTGTAGATATTGCAATTGACAAAGATGGGGAAAGAGTAGAGATGGATGTCAGAGAGATGGGTAAAGGTGATAAAATTTATGATTTAGGTCCAAAGACCGTAGAATATTATTCAAAATTAATTTCAGGTGCAGGGACTGTGTTTATCAGCGGACCAGCAGGATTTTTTGAAAAAGAGAATTTTAGTTATGGAACAAAAGAATTACTCAATTCAGTTGCAAACTCGATGGCGACAACAATTGTCAGTGGAGGACATTTGACAACTGCACTAAAACAACAAGGATTAGCAGATAAAATCAATCACATCAGTACTGCAGGTGGTGCATTGGTACTTTATCTTACAGGAGAAAAGTTACCGATGATTAAAGCACTTGAAGATGCTGCAATAAAATACAGATCTAAATAGAAGATTTGCAAGAAGAATTAGGACAAGTTCTTTCTTCGGATGTTCCAAGATAGATATCTTGGTTACAAGCATTACAGTGAAGTTTTTCAAGAGTTCCAAATATTTTCAGCCAAATAGTAGTAAGATTTTGTGCAATATTTCTTACAAGACCAGAATCACAAATTTCGTTGAAGAATGATTCAACGTCATCAATTATCCAGGAAGGATCAATGTCGCCATTTTCTTTAAGTATCTCAAAAATTTCATCATTTGTAAATTTTGTTTCAACATCATTAAACTTTTCAAATATTATTTTTCTTATTTGTAGTACAACTGGGGTTACAGGAGTAAAATCACTCATGCTAGTACAGACTTGCTGCGTCTTCTTTTAATTTATCTACATCTTGAGAATCATCAAGATGTTTTGCAAGATATGTGTAAAGAGCAGATTTGAGCACTTTAAGTGAAAGCAAAGCACATTTTATTCGTACAGCCT
>JACZTB010000075.1 GCA_022573895.1 Nitrososphaerota archaeon | reverse complement strand
TTCTTCTGCTTGCTCTCTAAGCATTTTATCTGATTCACTTAAACTCATTTCATCTTCTTGAGCAAACACAAGAATAGGAATTGTGCTAATAATTAGAGTTAGAGAGATAATGAATAGTATTTTCATCATAACGATATAACATATCTAAAAAATAAACACTCTTCAACAACTTACCCTCTTGTCATAACGATAGTTAGTATGCAAAATCTGTGCGTGAGCGGGGGGCTTTGCCTTTTTACTCTTTGTTGATAAATTCTTCTGGACTTGATTAATAGAAAATATTCCTAGTTTAATTCTCGTTTTAATCAACATTTGATACGAACTGCTAACAAGAATCGTAATCCAATGAAAGATTATACTGTGTAATCTATACCAGATTACCAAATCACAAGAATCTAGCTTAAACGACGAGAGGACAAAGAGAGAAATATTCGTACTGGTGAACCACTCCTGTATTTCCTAAACTCCCCTGAATTCTCTCATCTTGCCAGTCTTTTACTGGCGCTGCCTTGTTGATGGCAGGTTTGTGTGTTTTGACACACATCGTGCAATGCATGCAGCATCTTATTCATCTTAAATTACAAAGGCGGCAGTGTATAGAATACTTGACATTTGATACGAACTTAATGTGTCTAAAATTATGCCAAAAAATGGCATAGATATTAGAAACGCCGTCGTTCTTACATTACATCATGAAAGTATTTCTTGTACAACACGCAAAACTAAAACCCGAAGAGGAAGATCCCCAAAAATCTCTCTCCCAACAGGGAAAAGCTGAGGCTCAAAAGGTTGCCGAGTTTGCAAAGAACATCAAAATAAACAAGATACAACACAGTGGAAAGCTTCGAGCACAACAAACAGCAGAAATCTTGGCCAAATCGTTGCTTGCTGATGTTGTAAAAGCAGATGTGCTGGAACCTATGGCTGATCCACAAATTTGGAAAAACAGACTAGAAGAACAATTTGAAGATGTAATGCTTGTGGGTCACCTACCACACCTTGCAAAACTTGCATCGCAATTGTTGACGCAAAATCAGGAAAAATCCGTTATATCTTTCAAACAAGGAGGAATTGTTTGTTTAGAAAAAACTGACCGTGGCTGGGAAGTTGCATGGATGATAACACCTGAACTTTTATGACAACACAAATTCTTTTGCAACCTCTAGGACATTTACCAGAAAACATAATGCAACATTTACAAAAAACTCTAGCTGAGCTTTTCCCAAACACTACATTTGATGTCCCAGCTCCAATTGAGATTCCAAAACACTGCTATAACAAGTCAAGAAACCAGTACCTCTCTCCAGAGATCATCAACTGGATTGATCAAAATTGCAAACAAACTCATTATCACAAAATACTAGGAGTAGCTAATGTTAATGCTTACACAGGACGATTAAACTTTGTTTTTGGAGAGGCACAGTTTGGCAGACGGATTTGCGTAATCTATATTGCCAGACTAAAAGAGGTCTTTGCAGAAGGCGAGTCACTATTCCTGCAAAGAACGATAAAAGAGGCAGTGCATGAGCTTGGACACACCTTTGGGTTGCAGCACTGTCAAAACACTGTCTGCGTGATGTACTTTTCAAACACGTTGGCAGATACTGACCAGAAAGCAGCTGAGCTTTGTGGAGGCTGCAAGCTTAAGGTTGGAAGAAATTTTTCTTAATTAACATTTGATACGAACTGTGAATGATAAAATGTAGGTTTCAGTTTGTGATTGGGTCTTTACCTAATCACAAACAGCCCACCAATCGATATAATCGATAAAATATTCACACAGCTATGAGAATTAAAGATTACCTTTTGTAAATTTAGATTTCACTAATAATTCTTATTTTTTAAATACGATCCATATCCTTGTGCCCACCAAAATTCCAACTGCAGTAATTATCAATATTGGGACAAGATATTGACCAATATTTAGCTCCACTTGTTATCCTACAAGCAAACATCTTATAATTTGACTACCTGAATTGAGAAACGATTAGATAAACTTGAAAAGATTTGTTAACATTTGATACGAACAGTCGACAGAATTACTGAACCGTTGCCGAGTCTTTTTATCTTTGAAATTGTGATTTGAAACACGGAAGCTGACAGCGTGCTTTGAATAGTATGATTTTGCCTATTCTATACTTCCATAAGAGCTTGCTTCTATGCGTTGTTGGCTTCCGCCTACATTTGATACGAACTTTTTATTTTATTAGAACCAAATGATTATTGTTATGGAACTACATGAGAAAAAATGTATACCGTGTGAAAGCGGAGGCACTCCATTATCTGAAGATGAGGCAAAAAGGAATCTAGAACAAATTCCTAATTGGAAATTGAATGGAAAGAAAATTGAAAGGGAGTTTGTTTTTAAGGACTTTAAAGAAGCTATGAAATTTGTAAACAATGTAGCCGATCTTGCTGAGGGTGAGGGTCACCATCCAGACATTCATATTCATTGGAACAAAGTTATGCTTGAGCTTTGGACGCACTCGATGAATGGACTAAGTGAGAACGACTTTATTGTAGCTGCAAAGATCAACAATCTTAAAATTTAATCAATTTACATTTGATACGAACTGTTGCCGAGTCTTTTTATCTCCGAAATAGCTATTTGAAATACGGAAGCTGACAGCATGCTTTGAATAATGCGACTCGCTTATTCATGTACCACTATTGCAGAATACTTCCTCGTTGGCTTCCGCTTACATTTGACATAAAGTGTAAGAAATTAGTTTAAAGGAAATTACTCATTCGTGAAAATAATACAACCACACACTAAAAGTGGACAGCAATTAACCAAATCCAAGAGTTAATCCGAAAACTAACTTCCACTGACTTGTAAACGTGCTAAACAGATTGACCAAGTTAACACATCAATCCGTCACTTGGTTTTTACAAGTCAGTGTTTTTTCCAGCTAACTGCTACCCATTTTTCTGATCGCATAGCACCATAAAAAGATGATCGCATTTTCTAAGAAATTTAATGGAGCGATCAATTTCTATCTGAATGCCAAAATTGTTCCATAAACGGTCTGGGTCTTAACGGATTCCAAACTAGCTTCATACTTACAAATCTTTTAACTAGATTAAAACAAAGTATTCTATTGATACATGCAGAAGTTAGTGCGTATCCAATGGGGACAAATACTACGAGTTCTAGTTTTTACATCGCTAAAGGAATTGAAGCCATTCAGAATCTTGAGGGGGTACGTTATGAAGTTAACGCTATGGGAACGTTGCTTGAATCTGAAAACGTTGATAAAATTTTTGAGGCCTCAAAAAGAATAATGGAGGCAATTCACAATTTAGGTGTTCAAAGAGTTGAAATTGTTCT
>JACZTB010000074.1 GCA_022573895.1 Nitrososphaerota archaeon | reverse complement strand
ATGCTTTGCTAACTCCCACACAAGTTTATGTTAAACCTGTACTTAGTATACTGGAAAAATGTAAAATACATGGGATGGCACACATAACGGGTGGTTCTTTTACTAAACTATTACGTCTCAAAAAAACGGGTTACCTGCTTGACCAAATGCCAACACCACCGCCAATTTTTCAAATCATAGAAAATGAGGGGGTTAATAGACAAGAAATGTACAAAACTTTCAACATGGGGATTGGATTTTGTGTTATAGCTCCAAAAAATGAAGAGGGCCAAATCAACTCTACATTCAAAAAATTTGGAATGAAAAGCAAACGAGTTGGAAAAATAATAGCTAAGAAAGGGGTTTTTGTAAATTCTCTTAAGCTTGCATAATGAAACAAAATAATTTAGTTTAATTTCACAAACCAATTATCGCCTTATATTGCCTCACTTATGACTTAAAGAGGTCAAAACGTATTTGGAAAGACATTTTGTCATAGCAATAATCGCGCTTGTAGGCTTAGTCGTGATGTTATTTACATCAAAACAAAGGAGTTCATATTTCTGATATGTGGGATGATGTCGGGAATGATCAGACGCTAAAATCACAGTATGTTGAAGGTTTATGGTAGAAGAAAGCTTTATTCAGGCCATTATTGGCATTGCGATTTTACTTTTTGCTGCAAAATTAATGGCTGAACTCTTTGTCAGATTAAAACTTCCCGTTGTTTTAGGAGAGCTTTTAGCTGGCATGATTATTGGTCCCTTTGCTCTGGGTGCGTTCCTAGTCCTTAATGGGCAATCATTATTACAAATTGGTACTGAAATTAGATTTCTTGGAGAAGTAGGTGCCATCGTAATCTTGTTTATGGCAGGACTTCAAATGTCACCGCAAGAATTTCTTAAAGGCGGAAAGGCAGCTTTTACAGTTGGGACATTAGGGGTGGTTGTTCCATT
Organism: Nitrososphaerota archaeon; assembly: GCA_022573895.1. GTDB lineage: Archaea > Thermoproteota > Nitrososphaeria > Nitrososphaerales > Nitrosopumilaceae > Nitrosopumilus. The sequence goes on along the minus strand of JACZTB010000074.1, from coordinate 2,411 downwards.
CTTTGCCGGTCTCATGGTTTTCCAGATGTTTGGTTTTGATGCATTACAATCTATGTTAATTGCAACGGCTCTTACCGCTACCAGCCTTGCAATTTCAGTTCAAGTGTTAAGTGAGTTTGGAAAAATAAAAACACCAGAAGCTAGATTAATTATTAGCGCAGCGATAGTTGATGATATCCTAGCGATAGCCATTCTTTCGGTAGTATCTTCTCTTGCAACAGGAGAGGGGGGGGTGGAACAAATTGATGTTATAGAAGTTACAATTATCATCCTACAGGTGTTGGGATTCTTTGCTGCTATGCTAATAGTTTCTGTAATAGTAATTCCAAGGCTGGTTTCATCAAGATTTTGGAAGGCCAAAGGAAGTATTGAGGGAGTTGCAACTGCATTATTCTTTGGTGCCGCAGCTTTAGCTGGTTCTATTGGTCTTTCTCCAATAGTTGGCGCTTTTGCAGTAGGAATGGCGCTATCCCACACCAAAGTTTTTGAAAAAATTGAAAACTATGTTCAAAAAATTGGATTAATTTTTGCGCCATTATTCTTTTCTATAATCGGTGCTCAAGTGAATTTCAGAGTAATAAATATGGACATCTTACTGCTTAGTGGAGTAATCATAGTAATTGCAGTTGTTACTAAACTATTTGGATGTGGACTTCCAGCGATGCTATTTCTAAAAAGCAAAGCTCGAGGCATGAGGGTAGGAATAGGAATGATATCAAGAGGTGAAGTAGGACTTATTGTGGCAGGAGTTGGAATGTCAGCAGGAATACTTTCTCAGGATGTTTATTCCACAATTGTGATTATGGTTGTTGCTACTACCATTATTACTCCCATATGGTTGAAAATAGAGTATAGGAAGGAGTCGAGTCGTGCGTCATAAATTTTGAAAAATTTTGCAAAGAATCAAAGAATTGATTTGATTGTGATAGCAAAGAGAAGAAAACTCAAAGGAATCAAAAGACTGATGATGTTAGGAAGTGTTTCAAGAAAAATTCTTGAACATGTATCGTGCCCAGTTTTAATGATAGATATTGAGAAAAAATGATAATCAACTTATCCCAATACTCTTCAATACATCATGATTGATGCAATGTTGAGGAATCCAAGATAATTATCTGCAATTCTTTCGTATCTTATTCCCATTCTATGGAATCCATACTTGAGCCATGCAAAGAATCGTTCCACAACGTATCTTGTCTTGTTGCAATTGCTGTAGCCGAAAGACATGGACATCGTATACTATTTCAAGGTTTTCTTGTTAAAGGACTTCCATTTATGGTTGCTACCGTTGGGGTTGCCACTCTCTCTTTTTATGTTAGATTAATTTTGAATTTTTGATTTTTCAAAAAACATACTTAATTCAAATAAAGTCTTAAATTCAGCTAAGGATCAGATGCGGTATTGAGTTCTAACGACCAAGGATCAAAAACAAAACAAGAATTGTTGGAGGATTATGAAAAAGATTACATAACAAGAGTGGTAGAAAAAGAAGAGCCAGAAGAAAAACCAACAGAGATGCCAAAAGTACAATCTAATATTCCCCTGGATTTACAAAACATAATTTTTAAAATAGCGAGTGAGTTTGAAACCAATGTAAACAAAGACTACATTGGTCATTGTGTTGTTTGTGTAAAAAAAGTTGAGCGCAATAAAATGGTCTATGAGAATAATCATCTTTTCCATTCAAATTGTTTTCAACAACACGGGAGTGAATATGAAGCAACAACTGATTTGATGAGAGATGAAAGAAGAGCTAAAATGGATTTAGTTTATTTGAAAAATCTCAAACTAAGGTTGTCAAATCAAAACATAGGAAAAAATCCGGGTTCTGCACCAAAGAAAAAATCAATAAAAAAACCTAAGAAAAAGAGTTCAAAACGAAAAGATTCTGCAAAGAAAAGGAAACCAAGGCTGGCCAGAAGAAAGGTTGCAAAAAAAAGATCTAGGTCAAAGTCACGAAAAAGGCGAAGATAAAATCAGTTTTTTACCAATTTTGTTGAGTTTAACGCATTTATGACCGAGTTTAGCCACAATATCGATGCCAGATTGTGAAACAGTTTTTTCAAAGGCATGCTCAGAAATTTCCCAAAATTTGTTGGCAGTGTCTATTCCTTCAAAAAAAGAAGTAAAATCAGAAATTAAGAAAATCTGTGCAAAATATTCACTCGAAAGAATTCCTGGAAACCATGAAATTTTAGCTATGGTTGACGGTACAGATTTTTCAAAATTGAGAAAAGTTCTTCTCAAAAGACCTGTCAAAACAGCATCAGGGGTTGCAGTTGTAGCACTTATGCCAAAACCATTTGCTTGTCCTCACGGTAGATGTACTTATTGTCCTGGCGGAATTGAGTTTAATACACCAAACAGCTATACAGGAAAAGAGCCAGCTACAATTAATGCTATTGAGAATC
>JACZTB010000041.1 GCA_022573895.1 Nitrososphaerota archaeon | reverse complement strand
AAATCTGTAATCACCAAGAAATTCATTTAGATTAAATTACTAAATAAGAAACATAATGCATGGCAGAAAAAATATCTGGACAAGATCTCAAGGCTAGAAAAGATGAATTTGTAATAATTGATGTTCGAGAGGCTGATGAGATAGAAAATGGAAAGATCGATGGTTCAATTAACATGCCACTAGGTTTGACAATTAGAAACGCAAAGAAAAAGCAGATAGAAGATATGAGAGGAAAGAAAATTTGCACTTATTGTGGAACTGGTTATCGAGGAAATATTGCAGCAGACGAATTAAATAAAGAAGGATTTGATGCAGTAACCTTGGATGGAGGCTTTGCTTCTTGGACTCAATCTTAATTTTTCTATTTTTAGGACTCAATTAGTAGAATAGCAAAGTAACTATATGAGATAGGCAACTTGGAAGGAAATGTCAATGTTCAATCATATCCCAATAAATTTTCAACAAGCAGAATTAATTGAAAAGAATAACGAGCATTATTATCAGACTCCAAGCGGTAATGTTTTTCCATCAATTACAACAATACTGAAAAAAACAATGTCTTCTGAAAAAAAACAAAATCTACAAAATTGGCAAGAACAAGAAACAGCTGCTCAATACATTACAGAAGAATCCACAATAGTAGGCACACAAACCCACAAATTAATTGAAAACTACCTGAATCGAATAACACTAACTAACGAGGTTCGACTTTTATCAGTTGCACATTTTAACAACTTGATTCCGTTTTTGCAAAAAATTAACGATATTCATGGAACCGAGTTAAGATTGTATAGCAATGAAATGAAACTGGCAGGAACAACTGATTGTATTGCCAAATATGATGGAGAATTGTCCATCATTGACTATAAAACAAAACGAAGCAATCAGCAAGAGGAATGGCTGACTGATTATTTTATTCAAGGTACAGCATACTCACAAATGTTCAAAGAATTAACAGGAATTGAAGTAAAACAAGTTGTAATTCTAGTAAGTAGCGAGAAAAATACGAGGATGGAGTTTGTGAAAAGAACAGAAGAGTACAAAGATCTACTCACTTTACGCCTTAATCGGTTCTATGAAATTATGGAGTAAAATAATAAGTCTTGATTAATCTAGAAAAAATTTTTCTACAACTTGGATATTTTTGTAGCAGTAAAGATACTGGAAATCTTGAGGCATTACAGAAGCAAATCCAAGAACGAATCAAATTTCTCAAAGAAGAGAATATGAACAGTTACAACGATCCCAAACTTTTAGAACAATACGAACTGTACAATCAGATTCAACAATGTCTTTTTCAGGATCATACCAACCAATATTGGCTTATTGCAGGAATTATTCTAAGCGTCTCTCTTTTCGTTTGCTTTCGTTGGTGGATGTTAAAGAAAGTAGAGTCCAAAAAGAAATTAAATTTCAAGGAATAATCTGTGAAAAAAAGACAGTTGGTATTTTTTTCTAATTATGGTCTCCTAGATTTTTCTTTAGATATAATGGGTGTGGCAAAAGAAAGCTGATAGCGATCTGGATCTCTCAAGTGAAAAAAACGTTCACCCCAATCAGCTGTGGTTGGCTCATTTTCAAAAGTAGCAAGTTTAGCAAAATCTTGGTCACTTCTCAAATGTAAATATAGTTCATCAACATTATCTGTGTACAAAATTATCCTCCCAAAATCTCTGTTTTTATTTTCAGTTTTTAATTCAAGATTCAAGTACATTTGTTTCTCTTCACTTATTTCAAAGCTAGTAAAATTAACAGAAGATCCACCACATACTAATCTAAAACCTGGTATTCTTGAGTAAAATTCACAAGATTTGTACATGTCCTTAACAAATAATGTTACTGCAGAAATTCTATTTATTTTCAATCTATCTTTTTCCACTCCTTAATTTCATGACACTTACAGTTACAATCTTTTTCACAAAATCTTTCGGCGCAGCTAGTGCATCTTAGATTCATTATTCACGTTCCTCTTTTGCCATTACAAAGGTCTTAATCTTGCTTTTACTGTCAAGCAATTTGAAAAACTTTGTAAATTTATGATTACATGTCAAGCAATGACTGTAACACAGATATTTTGTGCATCTGCCCTTTTCGTCAGTTTCCTGAGAAATAAAATCATCTAGGGCTATTTTTTCATGTTTACACGTATTCATTATTTTAATATACACTCAAAGTATTTGTGTCATTATCACCACACCATACTAATGAAACATCAACAGCTAATCGATACCATTATGAAGAATGATAAAAACATCAGATTTGCGACCATATGCAACATGGTTGGTGATATTGAAGTTACAGGACAGAGTGATGGTATTGAAAAATTTCTCACCACAGAAGAAACAAAAGAAAACTTGGAATATGCAACTAAAACATGGATACATGCTAGAAAAACCATATCTAAAAAGATTGGAAAGGCACTTTACACAGTAACTGCTTATGAGAAGTTGAAGAGGGTAACAGTGCCATTAGAAGATGGGTTTTTGCTACTTGCAACTATGGACAATACACGTGTACAAAACCAAACCATAGATGGAATTCTAAAAGTAGTGCATGAAGATCACTCATAGTTCTTACCATCTAATATTTTTTTGAATTCTCATCTTTTTCAAAAAATAATTCATGACCATTACAAATGCATATTTTTTAGATAGTATCTAAAACCATGCAAAATTCTGACCAAATCAGATGATGAATTGTTGTTTATCAGATAAATTTTATTTTAAGGAAAGATATTTTGATTGCTACATGTTTAAAATCTTATGAGCGAAGATCTCATGAGATCAATTATAGTACTATTGCAGAATGATGCCGGAGATAACGAGATTTTAATGCGAATTTTAAATGATCTTAAAAAAGATAAAAATCCTTTTGGTCCAGATAAGTTATATCTCAAAACCATTATTGAGAAATATCTACCAGAAGATAAACATCTTCTAAAGTATTTAGAATAAACAATTCAATATTTACAATCTTGTATGGGATTATGTTATGTAATGTTATTATGATTGCCCAAACTATTCTATAAAAAATATAGAATAACTTGTGTAAGATGTGTGTTAAAAATTTTACAAATTTAATTTCTGTTTGTATTCTTTAACTCTTTTTTCCCAATCTGATTTTGATAAGCGAAAATTAAACAAGTAAGCTAAGAGTATTTTTAATAACACAATGTATTTCTTAACAATTTCCGTCATCAGAATTTCATGTTGATTTAGTATATTTTCTCGCGCATTATGATATTTTTTAATATCATTTTTTTCATATACTGTAATCTTGTTATCTTTTTCTAATAGTTCTAACCAAATATCAAAATCGGTTGATATTATATTATTATTTTTTGTTTCAATATATCTACCAATACACGTCATAATTGCATCATCTATACTGATAAAAGCGAGATGTTTTGCGTTTTTTCTAGAGTTTTCACTAAGTATTGTGCCAAAACATAACTGTTCAACAATTGTTTGAATTTGGGGATTTGTAATGATGAACATAATTAGGATTAATTGTGATTTAAAATTTTAAACACTTAGTAACTAACAATCTACCTTGTTTTCAAATGTATTATAGCCCATAACAAGTTAATTAAAAAAAGATGAATAATGACGAAACTCAAATAACTTGGAATTATCATAACGGTACCAAACATCCTAACGGTATTTTTCTTATGAAACCGCATTTTTATGATCCTGCACTAAGACCTTACCCATACAAAATTTACAAGACCTTGAAAGGAATTCCATTACCTAACGATAAACACTCAACTTTACCTGCCATCAAATCTATTTCTGAATTTATTTCACAAAATAAATCTAACAATCTTTCTGATCTTCAAAGTCTTAGTCACATACTATACTTTTCAAGTGGCATCACAAAAACAATTAACTACGCAGGATTAGGCGAATTTGAATTTAGAGCTGCTTCTTGTACTGGAGCTCTATATCATATTGAAATTTACTTGGTATGTCGAGATATTCTTGGACTTGATGCAGGTGTATATCATTTTGATCCAAAGCAGATGAAATTGGATCAATTACGAAAAGGTGATTTCAGAAGTGTACTGGTAAATGCCACGGCAGATAATTTTGATGTAAAACACGCTCCAGTAATTTTGGTTTACACTGATATTTTTACAAGAAATTCAACAAAGTATAGAACCAGAGAATACCGTCACGCGTTTTGGGATTGTGGAACTATAATTGCAAACACTTTAGCTATGTGCAACTCACACCACTTTCGAACTAAAGTTATAATGGGATTTGTAGATGATGTGGTAAATTCTCTTCTTGATTTAAATCAAGAAAAAGAGGTTTCACTCGCATTAATTCCAATAGGAAAAGATATCTCTGTATTCCCAGAAGAACCAATTGAAATTGAAAAATTGAATCTACCAACAGAACCTCTTTCAAACTATAACTATGATGATCCAGAAATTACAAAATTACATTACGCATCTTCCCTTACTTCTCTAAGACAAGTTTCATCATGGCGGTCAAAAAATTCGTCAATTCAATCATACGACTCTTCAACTAAAGATGATGTTTTAGAACCTAAACTTGATGAGATTTCAGTTGGAACCTCTATAGAAACTGTAATAGTAAAGCGAGGCTCTGCTCGTAAATTTTCTAGGAAATCAATTTCATTTCAACAATTATCAACGATCATTTACTATTCTACACATGGAATTTGTATGGACTTTTTACAAAACTATGGAGATTCAATTATTGATTTGTACATTATAGTAAATTCTGTTGAAAATCTTAAATCAGGCATCTATTATTTTAATAAAAAAAGTAACAGCCTAGAGCTATTAAAAGAAGGAATTTTCAGAAATGAAGCAATGCACTTAGGACTAGATCAAGATCTACCTGGTGATGGTAGTGTTTGTATTTTCTTTATGACTGATTTGGAGAAAGTTCTTGATAAACTTGGCAACAGAGGATACAGAGCTGCACAAATGGAAGCAAGCATAATTGGGGGGAGGTTTTATCTTGCTGCATATTCTCAAAAAGTTGAGGCAACTGGTTTGACGTTTTATGATGACGAAGTTACAGAATTTTTTTCACCCCATTCAAAGAACAAAAATACAATGTTCATGATAGTTTTGGGTAAAAAATGAAAAACATTAGTTCTGCATAGTTGTTGCAGAAATATCTAAATCATAATCACATATACTGGAAAACAAAAAGAGTTTAGAATTTTATAATAACCTCCTCTTTTAGGCTCAATAATTTCTATATAATATTCTCATGATTTGCAATATGTTAGGATGTAACACCGAATCTCACACTCAGGTAATGTTCTACCACTTTGAGAAGGGGAGCTCAAAGCCTTATTGCAAGCAGATCATGAGGTTTTGTATTATTCATGCTAAATTGATATCAAATGATGATAGTTTCATCAAGATTCAGGTGCTGAATTGAGGAAAATAAAAATTGATGTACAAGACAAGGACTATCTCGACTTTCTATCTATCTGTATTGAAGAAGAGTTATCAGTTGAGGACAAGCTGAAAAACATAATTCGATATCATTTGATTACATACAGAAATAGAAGAAAGATTAGAAATCAAAAGTTAATCTAATTTAACCAAAAAGAGTTTAGAATTTTTTCCTTATTCCAATAATTACTATAGCTGGAATTCCAATATACATTGCAACATTTAGTAGAATTAAGCTAATTCCATATCCTAATACTGATTCTTCTGAATCAAGCTCTACATAGTTTAGGAGAGATAGTGATGTTAGTAGCGGTGTAATAGTTAGTTTAACTACCTCTTTGAATACTGGATTTTCACGTTCCAAGTCTGCAATGTATGGCGAAAATGAATAATAGAATTCATTGAATGATTCCATAAATGCCAAACCTGAATTAGTTTGTAATAGTTTACTGTCTCGCAGTTCTCGTAACTGTTGAACTTGTGTGGCTAACTCTGAACCAAATGTAGCAGTAGCGATAAGGCATCCTCCTCCAGGACCAACACTAGAACTAGAAACACAGTCACCATTAACGAGTACTTCCATAAATTGTTCATTTGTTGATCCTTGTGATATAATTTTTTGATTCTGAATTGCAACAATTGTCAAGTAACCATGTTCTGTTAGTTTTTCAATTTTTGCACCAAAAACTCCTTGACGACCAAAAGATGATTCGCAATCAAAAATGAAACTTTTATCCCTTTGACCAACAATTTCGGTATAATCCGTATTAGAAGATTGATATGCACCTTTCCAGTTCGTGTCAGAATATATCAACAGTTTTGCTTTACCGTCAGGGATTTGTTCTCTTAATTCATCTGCTATTCTAGTTTCTGTTGTTTGTGGTTGTGTTTGTGTTTGTGTTTGTGTTGTGCTCATTTGGGAAAAAATATGTGTTCCAAATATAGTAATTTCTGTTGTGGATCTTTTAATTGGAATTGTTACCGTTCTATCAAATGCTGTTCTAGTTTCAGTATGGTTATCTGCGTGATTAGTACCAATAAAAACATGAAAATCAATATCCTCAAAACCAATTTTTGCATCAATCAAATTTCTTGGCAATGTTATGGTTATTTCTCCCCTGGCTCTGGGGTCTATTGAAATTATCAAGGATGCATCTTCTTGGTCTATCTCAAAACCTGAAATTTCTGCACCACGTATGGTATAAACTGGTTCTTTAAACTGCTGTGCTAAAGCAGGAGAGATTAATGTCCCTAACATTACCACAAACAATGTAATTGCTATAATCTTTGCGTACACTGATAGTGGTTGAATTATAGGAGACAAATAAACCCAATCTTCTTCTTATTTGGTTTTCAGAAATGGCTGATTTGATGATTTAAAACGATCTTGTGAGTAGTTGATTTGTACGCCAAGTTATGTGGGAAATATGTTGGTTTTTCTAAAAATTAATTAATGAAATTAGCTAAATAATTGAAAGTATGGCTGATCCAACTGAAATTAATTCGGTATTTTGGGATGAAGAAAAAAAATCATGGCAATACAAGATGATTAAAGTTGAAGAATATCACGGATTTGTAGAATGTCAACAATGTCGTAGACCAATGTCTCATAACATCAAAGCAGATGGAGAATTCAAAGTAGTTTATGTGGAATGCGGGTGTTCTAGGCGAGAATGACTGATTTTTTTCAATACCTTCTCAAAGTATTTTTTTTAGAATAACAACTATGAACCTGATTAGATCGAACAGATATGGAAATGATCCAAAATATCTGCATTCAGAAAAAATGACAAAAAATTAACCTAAAAGTAATTATTTTTTATTCTGATTTTTTAACTCAAATTAAACTCTAGTCATTTTATTGAGTCGGAGATATCTCACGGTGTTAGCTGGGGAGCCCAAATGCTCACATAAACTAGTTAATTCATTACATAGTCTCTAAAGCAAAGGAGACTGACTTTTTCTTTAGGAGTAAAAGCTAACGGTTCTCTCACAACAAGCATGATCATTGATCCAATGGTATAATTATCCGAACAATCTGACGATGATTGTAAATTGTCTAGATATGAAACCCCAAAAATTAAAGTGAACATGGGTGCTGCCAAAGGAATTATGATTGGCATTGTTGTACTAATTATTATTGGAGTAATAGCAGGTGCGTCTGTACAAATTGTAGATGCAGGACATAGAGGTATTTTGCTCCACTTTAATGCAGTTGATTTAACCATACCACCATTAGATGAAGGACTGCACTTTGTGACCCCATTTGCAGACTCTGTAGTTCAAATGGAAGTACGAACATTGAAATTTGTAAAATCAACATCTTCAGCATCAAAAGACCTTCAGACAGTCTCTACTGAAATTACAGTAAACTATCATCCAGATCCAAATGCAATTCACATATTGTATAAAGAAGTAGGTCTTACTTATGAGAACAGAATTATCACACCAATCGTAGAAGAAGTTGTAAAACAAGTTACGGCAAACTATAATGCGGAAGAATTAATCACAAAAAGACCACAGGTAAAGGCTGACATTGAAACAGAGATCAACACACGTCTAATATCATTTAACATCATTACAGAAATAGTATCAATTACAGACTTTCAGTTCTCAGAACTATTTGCACGAGCAATAGAGTCCAAAGTAGAGGCAGAACAAAAGGCATTCAAAGCAGAGAATGACCTTAAAAGAATTGAGGTAGAAGCATTACAACATGCAGCAGAGGCAGAAGGTATTGCTCAAGCAAACATTGCAGAAGCAAACGGTGAAGCAAAAGCAATAGCAATTATCAATAGTGCACTAGCAAACAATCCACAATATCTAGAGTGGCTTAAAACACAACAATGGGATGGACGATTACCATTGGTAGTTGGTGAAGGTGGAACACCATTCATCTCAATACCAGTTGAATAACTTTAATTTTTAAATTAATTTTTTTTACTAGGATCTGATTTGTCTCTTATTGAATCATACATTGAAAGGAACTGATCAGGCTCATGTTGTCTGTAGCGTTTTTGTAGGTATAAAATTTCTTTATCTGAAATTTTTTCCCCTTTGAAATCATGATATTCTTTTATGATTTGAAATTGAGTTTTTTTGATATGAAATTCTTTGAGGGTAGCGTTAACTGATCTATTACACAAAAAATCACGAAGAACAAAACGATATATAAAATAGCCTGTGATTCCAAAAATGGCGACTAGTGTTACGGGAATAATGAGGGTCGCTATGATGAGTGGGAATAATAACATAGTCATCTAATAATTTACATAGTATTTCATTGTATTTATTTTTCAATTGCTTGTGGCTAGAACGATTCTTGGTGTGTTTTCACCCATGTAAAATTAGACATAGCTAATTAGTTTGATCTAATTTTCAAACCGTTTAAATGAATAATTTACTGTATGGCAATTATGAAGCAAGAATCATGTAGAACGTGTGGAGTAGAGTTAGAGATAAAAAAGATATGTAACATTTGTTCTCAAGCAAATCAATTCTTTTGTCACAACTGTGGATATGAAAGTGAAGAACAAATTCATTTTCAATGTATTATGATGAGTTTTAGTCATACCTTGCTAAGTACATAGTTAATTACTAAATCAATAAAAAATTAGAAAATAAATCTCTTGATCATTCATTCCATATTGGCTGTGTCTTGAGCCATGCAATCAAATCTTTATACAATTTACTTCTTTGCATGTTTAGTACTCCAATCTCAAGGTTAGTTGATGACTTGACAGTTTTTGTATATTTTTCATATTTTGCAAAAATTATCTTATCTAGATACATCTCATTCTGCATCTCTTTTTTTGCCAACTCTTCAGATTCAGACATGGCAAAACTTGCAAATAAGACTTGATCAACCCAATATGCGTTAGCAGCTTCTAATGAAGACATCATCACAATGAGATCATCTAGGCTTAGTTTGATTATGTCTCGAACAAAAATTCGTTCATATGGTTTATTGATAAATTCTGTCATAAAATTTATTTTTTATAGAGTTTAATGAATATTTGCAAATTTTATAACTAGTTTTTTAGAAATCATCTCATGAGTAAAAAAACTGATGATTCTTCTCAAGACGATCTGTTTGTGACAGAATTTCCTAAAAAGGGCTATGGCATTGTAGATTATCTTCAGGGAAGAGTGCATTTTGCCTTGCTTGATCAAATGAAACTAATGACAACGTCTGGAATGACACAATCAAAAATCAAAGAAACAATCATTGCTAATGTGACTGAGATCATAGATAACTTTGAACCAGAAAAAGAATCAAAAAGTCTTTGATTTCATCATTGCTGATTCGGCCATGATGATTTTGTGGCATTTGCAATAACAATTAGTATGTGGCATATCGTTATCGTTTCTGTACTTACACTCTTTTGTATGCTCTATCATTGACAATTTTTAGAGACCAAAATTATGTCATGCTTTGGTTGGATCACGGCTCAATATGTTAAGTATGTGTTCAACAATCTGCTTTTGACCTCCTCCATGAAGTTCGGTTCGTACTGTATCAGAACCCAAGCTAACAAAAATTAGATTGTCTTCTTCTAGAGGAAAAGTCATTCTTGTAATCTTTTCAAATGCTGCTACAGCGTACAATCCCTTTCCAATTTTTGGACTCAATTCCTTTCTTGCTTTCCATGCAATTGCAGCTCTTTTGAGCGAAGCAGCAGTCTCTTCTGAAGATAAATAATTTCTAACTCCCTCACGATGGCTTGTAACAAGTATGTTTCCTTCAATATCCGTAATTATACTGTGTCTGATGTTAGGATCTGAGTTCATTATCCTGTTTAAGAGATTATCAAAATCCATCGTAATTTCTAATACAAAATATTACTTAAGGGATCCTCAATTTATCATCTGTGAAAAATTTACTAAATCATTTTGTGTCAGACCATATGTGGTTAATAATTTAAACATCTTGTATTTTTATCACTCGTTAATTTCAAATTTTAATTGTCTTGTGAATTTGCAGTTCTTTCATAAAAAAATTCTTGTTTTTTCAAATCTTTTTCAGAAATAATCCTACATTTTCTCAAAGGAACCAATTTGGAAATTTGCTCATACGTACTCATGTCTATGATATCTACAGCAAAAACAATTTGCAAGAGAGGTGATCTTTCCTCAATCATTGGTTTTACTTGCTCATATCCGCTAATTTGTTTCATCCCTGTTCTGAATAATCCAATATGCTTGGTACTCTTTGATATTTGGGGATCTTCGTAGCAACAAATTGCATACTCGTCATCCTTTTTTTCAATAATTGTTAATCTAGTGAATTTCGCACTCCAATCTTCTATTTCTTTAGCAATAGAAATGGCCTCTTCTTTATCCTCAAATACCGTTGAAACTACAAACCTGTCTTTTTCGTATGCCCATAAAATTCCAAAGTTACCATGCCAATCAATTTCAAAGGACATGTATTACATTAAAAAATTATCAAATTAATGCTTTCGAATTTTGAGATTGCTATTGTTAAAGTATATTCAAATTTGTTCCTAAAGAAAAAACAGAAACTAGCAGTTTGGATTTCATTATCTGTTTGTAAATAGTTATTAGAAAATATTGACGTGGTTATGAGTTATCTGAATTCATATTTTCGTCTAATTTAGTATTGACTAAATTCTTAAGCTTGATACAATCAATTAGGGTAATCTGATAGTGGCATCATTTCACATTCACACTCTTCTCTTTTGCCACAAAAAGGACAATTACAATAGCAGTAAATCAAAGCCTGTTGACATGATACACATTTTGTATATTCTGCAAAATCCTCCTTCAAATTATATTACCTTCTATGACTAATTATACCAAACAAAATTGATAAGTGGTATCATAGAAATTCTAAAAATTAGTTTTATTTTTTCATCTCAATTAAACAAATGTTAGAAGAATAATAGTAATTTCTTTTATATCTCGAGCCTGACTATATTTTGACGCCTTCGTTTAGTGGTCTAGGCATGCTATAAACGATCACTACTCCAAGACGTCGATCAATCTAGTTTTTTTAACAATGCTTCTTCAGGTGTTTTTTCTTTGTTTGATTCCCAATGCCAATTATGATGCTTCTTCCAATGCTTATCTAATTCATCCGTGGTTGGTTCTTTTGCAAACGGTGTCCCACATAATTTACATTGTTTCATTTTTTGAATCCATTGATTTGTTATTTTTTGGTTTAATTATGGGATGACATTGTACAGGGGAATTTTCATCATTATCCATTTACTATAGTAACAAATTGTGCAAAATTAAGAGTTTTGTTATTTTCAAAATATTTTTTAAATTCTTGGAAAAACCAAATTTTTCACAACTACAATATTGTAACAAATAGACATTAATGTTATCTTTTTTTCTTAAATGACCTGAATTTTTCTCTTTTTCTCTTTCTTTCTAAATCCATAATAGAGTACATCTTTCCAGTTTCACAAAGTTTCATCTCTCCTGTAAATTCATCATGGATCGATTCAAATAAGCCATTAGACAATAACTCCCCAACAACATCCCATGCCATACTTTCTGAAATTTCAAATTTATATGGAATTGTTGAAACTTTGGTAAAAAAACCATTTTGTGAATTTCTTAAAATAAATTGTTCAATTTTTTGTTCCCTAGTCAAAGAAGGCTCTCTTCTTTTGAACTTTCTAAATTGTTTTCTTTCTGGCAATATTTTTTTTAATGTTTTCTAGTATTTTAGCTAAATTATTTAGAATGTATGGTGTCGGGATCCTCATTTCCAGGCAAATACCTGTCTCCAAGTTTTAATGTCATTTTTTCGTCAAATTCTTCCTGAAGTCGTGTTAGATAGATTTCAGCTTCTGTCTCATCATCTGGAATCCCTGTGTCTATATCATAATTGAAACCAGTCGCTAAATGATAAAATTCCTCAAAAAATTCTTTACAATCAATAACATCCGTTTTAGAATCTATTGATATTACCAAACAATTATTGTCTATTCTAAAATTGAGACAAATTTCCTCCTCAATCATGATATCTACTATAACAGCCATGAGATATGGCACATATTGCTTCTCTAACTTACCTTTTCCCTTATTTGCAATCCATAATTCGTTAGCATCTGACAAATAATCAAAAGTTTTGACTACCATATCTCGAATATCTGAATCAGGATATGCTAGTTTTGAATTCCATGATTCTGCTTCATAAGTTCCTGGTTCAACATACAATGCATCAAATCTCAAGTTTTCATTTAGTTGTTCAAATTCCCATACCTGTTTGTTGGTCAACATTGGAGAAAAATCATTAATTAATTTTATTGATATCTGATTCAATAAATATTTCATATTTGTCTATTGTTTAATCTTATCTTGAACTAATTGTTTATTCTTGATTTAAGAAACTCTAATGTACATTCAGCAAGTTCTTTGCTAGAGTGTTTTTTGATATCGTGTTTGCAATTAGGACAAATACCTGGCTGATCTTCTACATATTCATCACTTATTTGTTTCATACAGCACTCCATTAATTCTTCTGTTGAATGTGATTCCATTGCAAGCTTACAAGTAGGACATTCAGTCATCTGTTAATCATTTTTATTTAATTTTATTGCTTATAATATATATTTCATTTTTTAAAAATTCTAGTATGAATTTTTCCAAAAAATTTCAAAATAGATTACGATGTGTTTGTAATAACGATGTATTTTTTGAAATCATTGATAAGATAGAGTGCGACTGGGGATTTCATACTGTGATTCAGTGTCCTAATTGCAAGGACCTTTTTTCAGTAGATAACAAATGTCCTGCATTTAAAAATATTTTTGAACTATTAAAAAATAATAATGAATTGTATTCTAAAAAAGAAAAATCTGATTATTTATTAAATTCTCATCCATGTTAAATTACTTGCCACAGATGAATTGGTAATCAATACCGATTGCGTAAACGCGATTACCAAATCCCTTCAATCTATGGCAATATTTTTTTTATAAATAAATTTATAAAATGAAAAATGTATGAAAAAATTGATTCAAGAAATTAAAAAATTTCACCTAACTTCGAAATTAAATCATGATTATCCAAATAATAGACTAAACCCCACAGCTAAAGCTATTATTGAAATTCCCATGGTAACATAAAATTTCATATTCATCACGATTGCTAAATTTCTCTAAAATTAATA
>JACZTB010000004.1 GCA_022573895.1 Nitrososphaerota archaeon | reverse complement strand
AAAACGAAAAAAAGGATGTAGTTGCAACACTTCCTGAATTTGCTCCAAATGCTTTTTTCTTTACTTTAAGTTTACATCCTAACAATTTACTTTTCGAAGACAAGAAAACTTGCAAACCTATTCCAATTCCCATTCCAAATATAACTATAGAATTTATTTGGAATGCTGCACTGATTGCTGCAAGTGGTTCTAATGCAGGTGTTGTAATTACAACCACTGATAGATACACAACTATTGTTATTATTCCAACCAGAATTGCCTTTTTAATAGGATTCGTATTAGACCATTTTCTCACAACCCAACTATTGGTCAATCTAGATTTCATAGTCTGACTCAATTTCTCACAGCTCCAAATAGATCTGTTTCTGGATGAAATGCTACCCATGCAAACCAAAATCCAGGCTCAATTGGTATTCGCTCTAATTGTTTTCCCTCATACTCACCAGATATTGATAGACCATCATAGTTCCATTCAGAATTTGTTTGAGTGTCAATAATTTTGTTATCAACATACACAAAGTCCAATACATGATCATCCAGGGTTCGTTCAAAAGCACGAGAGTTTTGAGAAAATAATGAAACAAGCATTACAGGTATTTCACCAATATAGTCATTGATGATAATATTTGATTCAATGTCATTTTGTTTGTATGCTTTGTAGATACCGTCTTGATTAAATCCAAGGATTATCTCTTTTGGATGCATTCTATCATCTCTATGTTCTACTGGAAACATAATTCGTGGCTCGGTGTAATAACTTCCATAAGGGTCAGTTGTATACGAACGAATGTGTCCAGTGTCAGTTGTTAATACCAATGTATCAGGATGAAGTGTTTTCCAATCACCCCATGTAATGACATCAAATGGAATCAAATCAAGTTGGTATCCACTTAATTCGCCTTTAACTGCCATTCCAAGTGCTTGACTCCAATATGATTCAGTTAATCTATCATACATCAACAAGTTACTGTTGTATAGTTTTCCAGAAGTTCCAAATTCTACTACTTGTCCATCAATAACTCTCTCAAAGACTTGATTTGTATAACACAATGGACAATAAGTAACAGCCACTGGCGTTCCGCCCACATTGTCATTGATTATTTCATGCCAAACTAAGATAAAGATTGGATAAGCTTTTACTTCTCCATTAATTTCTAATCCAATGACAGTATCAAAATCAGACATAAACTGAGAATCTTGAACATTTGTAAAGACAGGATTATCAATAGATGGAATTCCGTCCTTTGGTGGTCCACCTCCTTTGATCTTATCAAGTGGGATGATATGTTTTACGCCATTTGTCTCCATTATAATGAGTTCTGTAGACTTGAAATCAATTGCAACAGGTTCAATTTGATTAGAGATAGTAATTTCAGGAATAAGTTCGCTTTGGAATGAAACAGCTAATACAGCAAATGCAGCCCCAATTAAGATTACAGGTGCAATAATCTTTAGATTCAATTTCAAATAATTTTTGTTTGCAAAATATTAAAAAATTGCTCCAACTTTATTTTTGATTTGGGCAAATCCTTTTAATAAGTTTCAAAAATGTGTAGAACTATGAACACAGAAGCAATTCTAAAGGGAAATGTGTTACATGATATTACTCACTGGGGAATAAGAGCATCTATAGGTACAATCTTTATTGTTCAAGGTTCAGGAAAATTCGGTCCGGGTGTCGCAGATTTTCTAGCAAATATTGGAGTGCCAGTTGAACTGCAGATTCCAATAGCTTTGGCAGAAACAATTGGAGGTATTCTTCTAATCATTGGTGTTTTGTCAAGAATCTCTTCGTCAATTTTATCTATCATCATGCTAGGAGCAATATTCCATGTAAAAGGAGCAGCAAATCTAACCGGACAAGGCGGTTATGCACTAGATCTTTTGATCCTTGCTGGAGTCTTGTTAATCATAGTAACAGGTCCTGGAAGAATATCAATTTCACACATAGCAAAAAAAATTCCTAGATTTTTACAATGATTACTTTATTTTTTTATTTAATTCTGTAATGAATTTTTTTATTTTTAGTTTTGGAATTATAGCACCACATGCTTTATCATGTCCACCACCAGAACCGCCAAGGTCAGTTGCTAAAATATTAACAATCTTTCCTAAGTGAACTTTACAATCCTTAGAACCTCTAACTGAAACTGCATAGATACCATGATCAACTCTTTCTTTGTATGCAACACCAACATTTTTCCCTGATAATCCCATCACAAAATTAACAGCACCGCTTACTCCTGCATCTAGAATTTCCATATATCCAAGATTTTTCATGGTTTTCATTCCTTGTTTTACTTTGGCAATCATTTGGGAGAGTTTTTCGACTTGAATTTGAGCAAACTCAAAAGTATTTGGAATGTCGTGTGGGAATTTAGAGTCTGCCAATTCTTCTACTAAATACAACAAGTAATCTGGGTCTTTTTGATGTCCAACAATGTTGTATGTAAGTACTGTAGCATTGATTAGAGCAAATTGTCTATCATAAATTTGTAGTAATTTGGAGCCAATTGGCCTATCTTCCATATAGTCAGTAATAGCCGCGCATGTTGCTACAAATGATGCATGATCATTGAGTTTGGATTTGAACGCAGTATAAACCTGAACAGTAGTACATTCGTTGATATCATGAATTACTTTGACTTTGATTTTCTTCAATGATTTTACAATAGTAGGATCAATGTCATGATGATCAATGTAAGTAACTGCAATTTTGTTTTTTCTAAGAGTTGTCATAATATCTACAAATTTATCTTGTGTATTTTTGCTTAGGCCCAGATCACAAATATACAAAGATTTTAATTTTTTATCTAAAACCACTTGTTGTATAGCTTCCATTTGGCCAGGATAGTCCACAAGAATTGCATCCCCACCAAAGGCTTGTCGGATTAATGCAGCAGAGCTGATTCCATCAGTATCTTCCTTATGAGAAATACAAACAACTTTTGTTCGTTGTGTCTTGATAGTTTTTTTGGTTGTTGTTTTTTTAGTAAGAGTCTTTTTTACAGTTTTTTTGCTTATAGATTTCTGGGGTTTAGATACTGGCAATACGATTGAAAAATTATTCCCTCATTTAAATGAAGAATGAAAAATTAAGATTTTCTAAAAGACTTTTTGATGCTTTGGTTAATCAAAGAACTAGAATCAAGATAGACATCATAAAATGATAATCCCTCCATTTGTGTTTGATGGTCTGCTTCTTGAATTTTTCTTAGTTCCGCTGGTGATGCGTTTAGTACCATATCATCTAATTTTTGTAAATGTTTTCGTTCCTTTGGAGTCAATTAATTTTTAATTAGGAATTTTCATTTATGGCCAAAAGTTGAGATATTAGACTAATTACTAAACTTCATAGACATAATTTTGGCGAAAATATAATAGATGATTTTTCGGTATGTTCAGTATGGAGACTAAAAACATTGGTTTGCGAGGAATTGAGATTGCAGATACAAAGATCTCAAACATTGAAGGAGAGAAAGGTAAGCTCATTTATCGTGGATATGACATTTTCGATCTTGCAAAAAACTCAAACTTTGAGGAAACAGCATATTTGCTTCTTTATGATAGTCTTCCAAACAAACATCAACTAAACGAATTCAAGGCAAAATTGATTGATGCAAGGCAAATTCCAAAGCAAATGCAAAAGAACATCGGAAATTGGAGAAAAGATGCAGATCCTATGGATATGCTTCAGGCATTCGTTGCTGCACTTGCTGGATATTATGATGAAGAATTTTCTACTAAAGAGGCTAGTTATGATAGAGCAATTAACCTAATTGCAAAAGTTCCCACCATCATCGCAAGTTGGCAAAGGATTAGAAATGGATTAGAAATTGTAGACCCTGATCCTTCTTTGAGTCATGCTGCGAATTTTCTATATATGATGTCTGGTGAAAAACCAATTCCGGAAGTTGAAAAAGTCTTTGATGTATGTTTAATTCTTCATGCTGACCACACTTTCAATGCATCAACATTTACAGCAAGACAAGTTGCATCAACAAGAGCACATATGTATTCAGCATCAAGTGCTGCAATTGGAGCATTAAGTGGTGAATTACACGGAGGAGCTAATACAGAAGTTATGAAAATGTTGTTAGAGATTGGTGAAATAGAAAAAGTTCAACCGTGGATTAAAGAAAAAATGAGCAAGGGGGACAAAATAATGGGAATGGGGCATGCTGTTTACAAAACATATGATCCACGAGCACAGGTACTAAAAGAATTATCAAGAAAACTAGCAGAACAAACCAAAGAACCATGGTTTGATATAACAGAAAAAATTGAAACTGTGACTATTTCTGAGATGAAATTGCAGAAAGGTCGAGACATTTATCCAAATGTAGATTTGTACAGTGCTTCAATCTACTACATGTTAAAAATTCCAGTAGACCTCAATACACCAATCTTTGCAATTTCAAGAGTTGTAGGATGGGCTGCACATATCATTGAAGAAAAGTTTGCGGAAGCGGCACCAAAACCAGCACTGTATAGACCAAAAGCATTCTATGTTGGAAAGTATTGTGGTCCAGAAGGGTGCGAATATAAAACACTAGACTTGAGAAAATAATTTTTAATTTCTTGTACTAAGCCACTCTTTTGCTTTAGAGTTTACATCATGTTTATACAACACTTCAAAAACCATATCATAAAATGTAATGCCTTTTTTCTGCGCCTGATTATCTAGCCATCTTATTCCGTCTGCTAATTCTGGATCATATTCAGAGAATTCTACTAGTTCATCTACCATCTTTGAGAAGAATGTGTGCGACTCAAGCATGAATACACCTTTAAATCTACGATCATAAGGGGCGTATTCAAAATATATAGACAAAAGACCCCTTTTTGGTTGACAATTGCGCCATGTTTTTTATTCAGATGGAAATACAAAAAAGATTTCATGGGTTATTCAAACTAGAGATTCAATAGTTGAGCAAAATAGAGATCATGCAGAAATCTATAAGGATAAAGTGACAAGTATACAATCAAAGTATATTGCACTACATGTTGGTTTGTTTTGGGGAGTGGGGGACTTTATTATAAAAAATAAAGATATTGTCAAAATAAAATTAGATGAAAAAATAATGTATGATCATTTTACATCTAGTTTAAAAATTGAAGATGAATTTATAGAAAAACGAATACAATTCATCAGGCAATTAATAGAGCAGAGAAAATTAAAAGTAGAATTTGAGATGATTGATACTGACAAAAATTTAGCTAGAAAAAATATCAATGCAAAAGAGCTTAAGACCAAAAACGAGTAGTTACTTGGTGACAGCTCATTTGCGGTGTTAATTGTATTATGTATCAGATTCATAAAAGAAAGAATTGTTCAATATCATTGACAACAGCCAATGTTAGATTAGAGCGATCATGTAAAATTTTCAATTGATTCTTGAAATTTTTGCAAATATTTGAAA
Organism: Nitrososphaerota archaeon; assembly: GCA_022573895.1. Lineage (GTDB taxonomy): Archaea > Thermoproteota > Nitrososphaeria > Nitrososphaerales > Nitrosopumilaceae > Nitrosopumilus. Next base: position 61,268 of record JACZTB010000004.1, on the reverse strand, counting down.
AATATCAAAAAATTAAGATTTCAGAAATGAAATTAACAGTAAAAAAACAAGTAAAAAGATGATAAAATTTCAAATACAGGTAAAATTAAAATTATGAACGTAATAGTAACGATTAGATTTATTTAGCATATAACAAGTCATGAATTAATTATGGTAAGTATAGACAAAGCTGCAATTGTACTCACAATGGCAATTGTAGCTATAGCATTAGGAGTTGCAGCCTCAGGGGGTGCAACCCAAGATGCGAGTCCGGTTGTCTCTACACCTCCAACTGTTTCAACTGAAACTTCAGAGTCAGAAGCACCAAGCTTTGGTGCAGATTTAGCTGCAAAAGTTAAGGAAGATACAGCTGCAAAAGCTAGTGAAGATGTAGAAAAACCAATGATATCAGGTTGGGAGAGAGCCACATCGATATTAGATCCAGGTGTTGAACATGAGACACACCAAATAGCAATACTTTTGGCACCAAGTGATAAGGTATATTCAGGCACACTCAAGTATGATGCATCTGAACGAATTCAACTTATTACATTACATGGTCCATTAGCAGATGGTGAAGACAAAGGACAAGCAATTTGGACTCCAGATGGTGAAACAAAGTTTGCATTAACATTTGTTGATCCAAAGAATGCAAAAGGCGAATGGCAATTTGCCGGAAATGCTTTAGCAGTACATACAATGAATACTGAACCATTCATAGTTGATTACAAAGTAGACTATTCTGAAAAACCAATGTCTGATACAGTAATGACTGGTACAACCATGTCAATGCTAGATCCAGGCATAGATCACGAATCACATCAAATTGCAATTCTACTTGCACCATCAAGTGATGTATATTCAGGAATTATTTCATACTCTGCTTCTGAAAATATTCAACTAGTATCACTTAGAGGGCCAATCAGCGCTGATGAAAAACCAGCAATGATTTGGACACCAGATGGTGAAACTATCTTTGAATTAACATTTGTTGATGCAAAGAATGCAATGGGTTCATGGGAATTCTCAGGTAATGCTTTAGCTGTTCACACAATGCACACAAACCAATTTACTGTTAGTTATTCCATAAGTGCAACTGCAACTGCAGGACAAACTATAGAACTTGAAGAAGAAATTAGCATGGAAGAAACTTCAGAACCACAAACACTCCATGTTGAAATTCCAGTAGCAACTTCAAGTCCAGGATGTGAAGAGACTAACTCATGTTACTCACCAGCAGACATTACAATTAATGCTGGGGATACAGTACATTGGATGAATGTAGACACAGTCGCACATACAGTAACCGGTGGAAGTCCAGCTGATGGCCCATCTGGCGTATTTGATAGCAGTCTAATGATGGCTGATGCAGTTTATGCATTCACCTTTGAAGAGACAGGTAGCTACGATTACTTCTGCATGGTTCATCCATGGATGACTGGTAGTGTCACAGTGAACTAACCAAAACTTTTTCCTTTTTTATTATTTTAACTGATTTTTTTGAATGGTTCTATTATATGCGACTCCAAATCTATGGGTTTCATCTCGTACATGCTGCAAAATTTTTAAAGATGATTTGTTTTTAGGAATTACAACAGGGTTTTTGTTCTTTGGTACAAATACTTCTTCATTTTCTTTGGCCAAAGAAATACACGAAAGTTTTAGCCCAAGAGATTCTAAAGATTTCATAGCTGCATTTAGTTGTCCTTTACCGCCATCAATTACTATCAGATCTGGAAGTACAGAATTTTCTTCCAGTAATCTATAGTACCTTCTTTTGATAATTTCTCCTATCATTGCAAAATCATCTCTTCCAGATACTGTTTTGATTTTGAATTTTCTGTATCCTGATTTGTTTGGTTGCCCACCTACAAATCTGGACATTGAACCTACAGCAAAGTCAGTACCGTGATTTGAAATATCAAAACATTCAATGATATTTGGAATTACAGGTAGGTTTAGAATTTCTTTTAATTCAACCAATCCAGGTTCTCCCCCTTTTGAATGAATTAATTCAATATTTTTTAAGATCAAATTTATGATGTCTCTTTTTGTTCCTTTATTTGGGACAAAGATTTTTACAGTAAATCCAGCTTGTTCTGAAAGTAATGATTCTAGTAATTTTTGATTATCAGGAACTATGCTAACAAGAATGAATTTTGGAATTTTATGTGTTGAATAATATTGGTAAAGAAAGTTTGAAAAAGAATTATCCCCAACTAGGTCAAAAAAGAATTTATTGCTATCCCTAATCACACCATTAATCATTCTAAAGTTCATCACCGTGGCTGTCTGTTCTTGGATACCTATGCCAAAATACTCCTCATCAGAATTTTTTACATATTCCATTTTTTGCTTAGTTTGAAGACTCCCAAGTCGAATTAGAGTATCACGTATGTCTTTTGCACGCTCAAATTGTTGGAGTTTGGCAGCTTGATGCATTTCTTCTTTTAATTTTTTTGTAAAAATTTTGGCCTGATTTTTACCCTTGAGAACTTCTTCTAATGCAGCAACATGTTTTGGGTATCTTTCTTGTGCATCTTTGAATTCACATGGTCCTTCACAATTTCCCAAATGATATTCCAGACATATTTTTTTTGGAAGAGTTGAACAAATTCTAATTTGAAATGCTTTTCTTAATGTACCGATTGTAAGTAATTTTGAACTACCTTGAGTAAATGGTCCAAAAGTTTTTCCTTTACCTAGAAATTTTCCATCCCTAGTTCTTCTTGATACTAATAACCTGGGATATTTTTCGTTGGAAATTCTAAGATAGGTATATCTTTGTTGATCTTTTAATTCAATATTGAATTTAGGGCGATGTTTTTTGATCATATTTGATTCTAAAAGAAAAGCTTCACTTTCATTATCAGTTAAAATAAATTCAATATCTGAAATGTTTTCCACGAGTTTTTGTGTCTTGTAATTTTGGTTCTTTAGAAAATATGACTTTACACGGTTTTTTAGATTTTTTGCTTTTCCAATATAGATAATTTTCCTATCAGAATCTTTCATCAAATAGATTCCAGGATTAGTAGGAATTGTAATTTTAGAAATATCAAAAGTCATTTTTTTAATAATTTTTTTAAATATTTTCCAGTGTAACTTCCAGGGGCCTTTGCAACATCTTGTGGTGTTCCAGTAGCTACAATTCTACCTCCTTCATCACCACCTTCAGGTCCGAGATCAATTACCCAATCAGAATTTTTGATTACATCCATGTTATGCTCAATTACCACTACAGTATTTCCCAAGTTTACTAATCTGTTTAGTACATCTAGTAATTTCTGAACATCTGCAAAATGCAAGCCAGTAGTAGGCTCATCTAAGATATAGAGAGTCTTTCCAGTACCTCGTTTTGATAGTTCTGAGGATAATTTTACTCTTTGAGCTTCACCACCAGACAACGTAGTAGAAGATTGTCCCAGTTTGATATAGCCCAACCCAACATCAAAAACTGTTTGTAATTTTCGTTTTATAATAGGAATGTTCTCAAAGAAATTCAGTGCCTCATAGACTGTCATATCTAAAATATCTGAGATGTTTTTACCCTTAAACAATACAGATAATGTTTCAGAATTGTATCTTTTTCCTTTACATTCATCACATTTTACATAAACATCAGATAGAAACTGCATCTCAATTCGTTTGACTCCATCACCGTCACAAGCAAAACATCTACCGTTAGCTACATTAAATGAGAATTGTCCTGGGGCATATCCACGTTCTTTTGATAATTCAGTATTTGCATAAAGTTCTCTAATAGGAGTAAAGGCACCAATGTAAGTTGCAGGGTTTGAACGTGGAGTTCTACCAATAGGAGATTGATCAATTGCAATTACTTTATCGATATTTTCTAAACCAATAATCTCTTTGTGATTTCCTTGTCTGACATTTGATTTGTAAAAATGATTTTCTAATGTTTTTAGTAAGATATTATTAATCAGAGTAGATTTTCCAGAACCAGAAACTCCTGTTATAGCAACAAAAAGACCCAGTGGAATTTCAACATCAATATTTTTTAAATTGTTTTCTGATGCTTTCTTGATAATAAGCGAACCAGAACGATTGCGAATTTTATTTTGTAGTTTTATCATGGATTTGTTCTTGAGGTAATTGCCAGTAACTGATTTGTGTCCATTAAGAATTTGGTCTATTGTTCCCTCAAAAACTACATTTCCACCATGCACACCTGCACCAGGGCCTAAATCCACTATCCAATCTGAATTTCGTATAATTTCTTCGTCATGCTCTACAATAATTACTGTATTTCCAAGATTTCGTAGCTTTGTTAGCGTTTTAATGAGTCTTTCATTATCACGTTGATGCAATCCTATTGTTGGTTCATCGAGAACATACAGAACGCCAGTCAGATTAGAACCAATCTGTGTTGCTAATCGTATTCGTTGAGATTCACCGCCAGATAAGGTAGAACTTGATCTGTTTAATGTAAGATAATTTAACCCAACATTCATTAGAAATTCCAGACGTTCTTTGATCTCTTTGAGAACATCTCTTGCAATGTATTGTTCAGTTTCAGTCAATTTCAGCGTAGAGAAAAAGTCATAGCAATGATCAATTGATAAATCACAAACATCTATGATTCCCTTGCCATTGATTTTAACTGCGAGAGACTCTGGTTTTAGTTTTTTGCCATTGCATGTATTACAAGGAGTATCCCTCATGAATTGTTTTAACCATTCACGTTTTGATTCAGAATTAGTCTCCATAAAGACACGTTGTAGATTTCCAAGTACTCCTTCGAATGCATTAGTATATTGCCAAGATGAATCCCCTGATTTTGAACGATATTTAAAATCAATCAAATCATCTGTACCATCTAATATAATTTTGAGATGTTCTGATTTTATTTTTTCAATTGGAGTCATTAAATCAAAACCAAATTTCTTTCCAACAGATCTTAATGCTTGTCTTCTAAATGATGAAAATCGCCCACTCCACGGAACAATAGCACCATCTAAAATGGATTTAGTTTTATCAGGAATTACTAAATCAGGATCAAACTTCATCTTTACACCCAACCCATTACATGTTTTACACATACCAAATGGAGAGTTAAAGGAAAATGTTCTTGGCTCTAGCTCACCTATAGTTAATCCACAGTAAGGACATGCATTATTTTGTGAGAAAATTTTTTCCGTTTTTTCAAATGCAATCATCACATCTCCCTTTGATGCTTTAATTGCAGTCTGAATTGCCTCAAAGAGCCTAGATCTTTCAGATTTTTCAGTTGTGATTCTATCAACTACAATCTCAATACTATGCCATTTTTGTCTGTCTAATGGTGGAATCTCTTCATCTAAGCTCAGAATTTTCCCATTTAGGCGTATTCTAGAGTACCCGTCCTTTTTGATTTGCTCAAATAGTTTCTCATATGTTCCCTTTTTTCTTCGAATTATAGGAGATAGAATCAGGATTTTTTTTCCTTTAAAATCTTTGATGACAGAATCACATATTGTCTCAATTGACTGAGTAGAGATTTTTCTTTCACAGTTTGTACAATATGGAATTCCAATTCTTGCAAAAAGCAGTCTCATGTAATCATAAATTTCAGTAGTTGTACCTACAGTAGAACGAGGGTTTTTGTTAGTAGTTTTTTGTTGAATAGAAATTGCAGGAGACAAACCTTCAATAGAATCAACATCAGGCTTGTCCATCATTTCTAGAAATTGACGGGCATATGCAGAAAGAGATTCTACATATCTCCTCTGACCTTCAGCATAAATTGTATCAAAAGCTAAAGTAGATTTTCCAGAACCAGATAAACCACTAATAACAACTAGTTTATTTTTTGGAATATCAATATCTAGATTTTTTAGATTGTGTTGTCTGGCTCCACGAATCTTCAGTTTATTTTCTGGCATCTTTTAGTTGAATCTCCTTTTCTATTCTTTTTATTTTATCTCTGCATTCTATTGCTCGCTCAAAGTCTAAATCCTCAGAATATTTTTTCATTTGAAATTCTAGATCAATCATATCAGATGTAAGATCATGAATAGACTTTAGTTTTGATTCATCTAATGCTGTTACTTGTTCTGGAACTGATTTTATGATTGTTTTAGGAATAATATGATGTTCTTGATTATACTGCATTTGTTTTTTTATACGACGATTAGTTTCATCCACAGCATTTTTCATTGATTGTGTAATAGTATCAGCATACATTATCACGGTTCCATTTTCATTTCTTGAAGCACGACCAAATGTTTGAATCAGACTAGTAAAGTTTCTCAAAAATCCTTCCTTATCTGCATCCAAAATTGCTACCAATGAGACTTCAGGAATATCTAGTCCCTCTCTTAGAAGATTAATTCCAACAAGAACATCAAATTCTCCTAAACGCAATTGTCTGATAATCTCAGTTCTTTGCAGCCCTTCAATTTCTGAATGCATGTAACGCACTCTAACTTGTTTTTTTGATAGATATTCAGCCAAATCTTCTGCCATTCTTTTGGTCAGTGTAGTAACTAAAACACGTTCAGAGTTTTCTGCTCTTTTGTTGATTTCTTGGATTAAATCATCTAGTTGGCCTTTTGTGGGTCTAATCTCAACTTTAGGATCAAGTAAGCCAGTTGGTCTAACCAGTTGTTCAGCAATTGTTGAGGATATTTTTTTCTCATATTCTGCAGGAGTAGCAGATACAAATATTGTATTTTTAATATACTCTTCAAACTCTTCGAATTTTAGCGGACGATTATCATATGCACTTGGAAGTCTAAATCCATAAGTTATTAGTTCTTTTTTTCTTGAATAATCACCTTTGTACATTCCATGAAGTTGTGGTATTGATACATGAGATTCATCAATTACCAAAAGATAATCATCTCCAAAAAAATCCATCAAACAAAATGCTTTTTCTCCAACCTTTCTTCCATCAAAATGCCGAGAATAATTTTCAATTCCAGAACAATAACCTAATTCTTCAATCATTTCTAAATCATATTTTGTTCTCATCTCAAGTCGTTGTCTTTCTAATTCATTTAATTCAGGTAGACGTTTTTCTAATTCTTCTTTAATAGATTTAATTGCTTTTTTCCTAACATCTTTTGCAATAAGATAGTGTTTGGCAGGAAAAATTTTAATTTGTAAAATTTTCTTCTTTTCTTTTAGCGATACATGATCAAGTAAAGTAATTTTTTCTACTTCATCACCAAACAGAGAAATCCTAACTAGATCTTCAGAATATGCAGGAGTAACATCAATTGTATCTCCCTTAACTCTAAAATTTCCTGGTGCAACATCAGTATCATTTCGTTCATATCTAGCATCAATAAATTTTCGAATAATCTCGTTTCGTTTAATTTGATCACCAGTGTTAATTTTTATTGCCAAGTTTTCCCAATCTTTAGGATTTCCAAGGGAATAGATACAAGAAACTGTGGATACAATTATCGTAGGTTCTCCTGAAAGCAGCATTGCAGTTGCCTCTAATCTTAATTTCTCAATTTTCTCATTGATTTGAGTTTCTTTTTCAATATAGGTATCTGTTTGAGGAAGATAGCATTCAGGTTGATAATAATCATAGTATGATACAAAATATCCAACATTATTTTTTGGAAAAAATTGTTTTAATTCTGAATAAAGTTGTGCTGCAAGAGTTTTGTTATGAGATATTACCAAAGTATTTTTGCCAGTTCTGGCGATGACATTTGCAACTGAAAAGGTTTTGCCACTTCCTGTGACCCCAAGTAAGGTTTGAACAGTTCCTTTTTTAACACCTTCAACTAGTGTATCAATTGCTTGAGGTTGATCTCCAGTAGGATCAAAATCAGATGCTAATTCAAATTGTGATATTTGTTCCAACAGATAAGATCCTCAAAAACTGAATTTAAAGCAATGGTGATATCAAACTGAGACTACCATACAGGTTCATCAACCATTCTTAGTCCATCATCAGTTACTTCAAAACCCATAATTTTTAGGGTTTGTATAGCTGATGGAGAATTTCTTTTCAAAATCTTTTGTGCTAAATCCATTCTATCTACAGAATTCAGGTCTTGACCAATCTTGTATTTGCCATGTATTGTTTTTGGACTTATCTTAATTACAGTAACAACATCCAAAACTTGCATATCAGATTTAATTGGATCATACTGTCCTTCGGGTTGATATTTTTCCATTAATCCATTAAGTGCAAGTGTCTTTTCTTCCCTATCAGAAACAAAAGAACCAATTCCTTTGATTACAACACTGATGTACAAAGTATCTGCTAGAGATGCATCAGTAGGATCTTCAAAATAAGAAGGTAAAAATTCTAGTTCTTTATCTACCTCAAAACCTACTTTGCTATTGCGAGAAATATTATCTAATTTTTCGCCTTTAACATGAGAGTGTACGTAGATAGCATCATTTAGAAAAACAAAATTCATCGGAATTATTTGAGGAAAACCATTTTTATCGATGCTGGAAATTCTGCCAACATGTTCTTCGTTAAGAAATTCTTTAATTTTTTCAAATGAACGAATTTGTAAGATTCCAATTAGTTGCAATAGATAAATTACAAAAAATCATTTTATAAATCCAGAGTACAAATACTCAAAATATTCCAGCAGATAAATGAAAAAACACACACGAGCTAGAAAAAAACTGTCTAAATTAAAAAAAGAATTTTAATCTTCTTCATCTAGTTCTTTTGCCAATGCTTTGATTTCTAAAATTCTGCATGCCAATTCGGTACATTCGTTTTTTGATTTGCCAGTCATAGTAAATAATAATAAAAATAATCAAAAATGAAGAACATTCTAAAACTTGACTTGTTTCATCCAAACTTTTCATTAATGGTAACTCATAAAATATAGAGTGAATTCAAAGTAAGTCGATGTACGAAATAGACAAAGAAAAAGAAGAAGTCACCCAACAAGTTTTAGATGTTCTAGAAAAATGGGGTTGTGAGTCAAAATTCATCTGGTTTAGAGAATTACATAGAATTACAGATATTGACAAAGGAGTACTTCGAAATATAATCAGCGAATTAAAAAAATCAAAAGAAGTCAAAGATATGCACGGAACAAATAATAGAATATTTTTTTGCCTAAAAAAATATTATATCAAATGCAGAGATATAGAATTTAGATTCAAAGGAAAAGTAATCATGTTAAGAGATGGAAGCAAAACAAAAATCATTCAAGGTGCAACAAAATCTACAGAGCGTACAAGAAAAAGATTAGAAAAACAACGAAAAAAACGTAGAGCGAGATCATTTACAAAAGCAAAAAATAAAAGACCTCACAAATCATAAATTAAAAAGAATCCTCAACTTGCCTTCTCTTAAGATTAGATTCAGCACGTTTGAGTTTTACAGATTCAGAAACATCTTCAGTCATATCATATAGTTGATGAAGTTCCATATTTGGAGTCAATTCATCTTCATTCTCAGAATCTAAATCAAATTCAAGATTTGCCAAGATTTCTACATTTTCTTCTAAAATATCAAGACACTTCTTTACTGTCTCTGGAAGTTCGTCATCCATCATATTTTCTAAGAACCAGTAAAGTAAATGATTTTCCGTATCTTATAGAATGGAACGCCTTATTGTTTGGCCTTTTCTCTGAGTGCAGGCATTACATTACTTGCAAATTTGTCAATAGAGCCAAAGTAGTTCTTACCCCAAAATCGAATTACAAAGTGATTAACACCAGCTTTCATGAATCTCTCAAATATTGGGATTACATCATCAGGAGTACCAATTGCGGTTGAAGAACGAGCAACATCATCGGGCATCTTAGTTGCAGCTTCTCTCATCTTTATAATCCATGTTTGATCAGACATTGAATATTCTGTAAAGTATTTGACAAAATCAAATCCTTGAATTTCTTTTAATCCATGAACTCGCAAGATTTCAGGTTTAAACAAACTTACTTTAACTGCTTCTTTCATTTTTGCCCAAGATTCTTCTGCATCTTCAGAAAAGTACACATCAATATCAAGTGCAAATTCGAAGTTGTCTTTTTCTTCTTGTGTTCTATTATTTTCATCCATTGATTTTCTAATTTGGGCTGCATGATCTTCAAAGAGTTCTGGGGTGTAACCTATTGGTAACCAACCGTCACCAAGTTTTCCAGTTAATGCAAGTGTACGTTTACCGCCAGATGCCATGTAAGTTGGAGGATGTGGTTTTCTAATCGGAGGTGCCTGCAAACATGCGCCTTTAAGTTGATAATATTTTCCATCGTAACTTACTGTATTATCTGGAGTTGATTCATACAATTTGTGAATAACTTCAATTTGTTCTTCCCATTTTGAAACTGGTTTTTCAAATGGGATGCAGAATTCTTTCAAATTTTGAGCCTCACCTGCACCAATTCCAAGGATAGCTCTACCTTTTGAAACTCTATCAAGAGAAATGGCAGCTAGTGCAATGTTGGAGGGATGTCTTCTAATTGCATCAGTCACACATGTTCCTAGCTCTACGTTGTTTGTAACTGCAGCAATTGCAGACAACATAACCCAAGGATCCAAAACAATTGCATTTTTCCATTGGGGTACATTGGTGTGGTCCATATAAAAAATAGAATCATAACCAGTTTTATCAGCAAGTATACAAGCTGTTATAATTTGGTCTTCAGTATAACCAGCTCTTGCAACATTTAGTCCGTTTTGAATACCAAATTTTAGCTTTTTTTCAGTCACGTACACATACGACATAATGTTAGAATAAATAAGTTTAATCAGCTACCAATTTCGTAGTTTATCAATAAATTATAAAAAAGGTAAAAAAATTTTGAATTTTTTACAAATTACCTACTTTGATACCTTCAAGACATTTGATGACATCATCTTTTGATATTGGAATTGGGTTTGGATCTAAATGTCCTTTATCAGTCATAACAACATCTGCGGCTTCTGAAACATCAGCTTTGAGTTCTAATTTATCAAAACCAAGTTTTTCCATAGCTTCTTTGAATCTATCATAAAAGATTGACTTGTTATGCTTGTGTGCAATTGTAGTACAAGAAGATAGTGAATAACCATGTGGTACGCCTTCATTTGAGAATACATAGGACAATGCATGTCCGAGTGTTGTAGAGCAATTTCCAAATCCCATTCCAGACAACATTGAACCATATGGGTAGTTCTCTGGTTTGTCGTTCATAATTGCATCATAAAGAATCTCAAATGCTTGTTTACAGAGAGTTCTAGTCAAGTCATTACCGAGTTTGCTATCATATCCCTCAGTAGCTTGAGCACATGCATCACAAATAGAATTTTTGATGACTTGTTCTGGAGTGCCATTCATAAAATATGAATCTACTACAGCCATGTCAGCTAAGAATCTGTCTTCGTGTAACAATTTCTTTTTTCCATCAAATTTTAGAACACAATAAGTTGTCATTTCAGCTCCAGTTCCAAAGGTTGTTGGAATCAAGATCTTTTCTACTCCAAAATCTTGAGCAGCATATTTTACTACGTCCATTGAGCTTCCACCACCTAATCCAATTAGAACGGATGGTTTTTTGTCTTTGAATTGTGAAATAACTTTATTGACATCGTCAATTGATGGTTCAGGTGTTACTTGATCATACAGCATGTAATCTTTAATTCCCATTTTTGCTAACCATTTGTCAGAAAGTTCTGGTGGAACAGTTGTAACAATAAGAGCATTTTTAGGATACTCTGTTTGACCAAGTGCGTCTTCTCCAAAGTTGATAACTTTTGGAATGCGTATTGTATGCATGAAATAAAAAAATCATTGACGATTATATATCTTGTATTATTGAGGGAGTGGTATGATCATCCAAAATTTTAACGAGTTAGCAACTAGTGATAAGAAAAAGGATTGTTTAGAAATTTTGGAAGCAGGTCTTCAAGCTGCAAACCCAGAAAACATCATTCCAAAGTATGTGACACCTAATGAAATTAAGATTGGAGATAAATCTATCAAGATTGGAAAATATTCTAACATCTATTCTATTGCGTTTGGAAAAGCTGGAGATTCTATGACTAGAGCACTTAATGCAATAATTTCCATAAAAAGTGGAATTATAGTAATTCCTAAAGGATCCAAGTCAAGAATCAAAGGTAAAAAGTTTCAGATTTTTAATTCTAGGCATCCTAAACCAGACAAGACAAGCGTAAAGGCAGCAAAGGAAGTCATGAAATTTCTTCAAAATAAAAGAAGTGGTGAACTAGTAATTTTTCTTGTTTCAGGGGGAGGGTCATCACTTCTTGCAATGCCAAATGAAATCACTCTTGATGACAAAATCTATGTAACAAATTTACTGCTAAAATCAGGTGCAACAATTCAAGAGTTTAACTGTATTAGAAAGCATCTATCAAAAATCAAAGGAGGTAGATTAGTAGAGAATATGAAATGTCATGGAGTAAGTCTGGTAATGTCAGATGTTGAAGGTGATGATCTCTCATCTATTGCTTCAGGTACAACATACTTAGATGATACAACATTTGCAGATGCACTAAACATTATAGAAAAATACAAACTTAAAAGAAAAATGCCTTTAGAAGTGTTACAAGTTTTAGAAAGGGGACTAAATGAAAAAAGTTCAGAAATTTCAAAAAAACCAAAAATTGAAAATTACATTATTGCAAATAATAGTGATTGTTTGAAAGCTATGCAAAAAATAGCTGAGAAAATGGGTTACAAAGTTACCACAATGCAGATTTTTGGAGATATTAAAGTTGCAGTGACAAAAATTCTTGAAAATATTTTAGAGAATCAAAAAACATGTCTCATTTTTGGAGGCGAGACAACAGTGAGAGTTCTTGGAAAGGGAATTGGAGGAAGAAATCAAGAACTGGTTTTGAGAATTTTAAAAAATACTCAAAAATTAAAAAAAATAGTCATTGCATCTATTGGCACAGATGGAATAGATGGAAATTCTGTTTTTGCAGGAGCTATTATAGAAAATATCAGGATAGATTCATCTGTAATGAAAGAGTTTCTCATAAACAGTGATTCAGGCAGATTCTTTCAAAAACAAAAAGGAAACATTGTAACGAATTTTACTCACACAAATCTTATGGATATAGGCGTGATTTTAAGTTAAAAATCATTCAAAACTTAAATTAAAACTAAACAAATGGTTATTCAAAAAAAGGAGTCCTTGAAATACAATAATTGTCTAATTAGAATATGATGAAAAATAACAGTGGATTTTGTAATGATGAGTTGTGTAAATGTGACTGTCATGTTGGATCAAGTTTTAGAAGAGGGAATAGGAAAAGACAGTATTGCTAGAAAAACAACTTTAACTAGACAATTTCTGGTTTGAATTTTTTTGAGATTAAAGTTTTAACCTGTTTTATTTTTATTGTTCCTAAATTTGAAATTTTTTTACAAGAATTTATCTGGTTTGAAATACACTTCTAACAAGAATCAAGACACTGTCTAATTTCATCGAAATTAAAGTATGATTGGTTTTCCATCTACATCCAAATCATATCTTGGACTTGCACCTGTTTTGATGTAGGTGGTTTTGATAAATTTACGATCTTTTGCACAATCTTCCAAAATTGGTTCATGCTCAAAGAATCTTTTGAGAAAATGAGGTTTAATTTCACTCAACAATGTTGTCATTTTTAATTGTAAAAATAGAAGGTTTTTTGAAGAATTTCTTTTAAATGAATTATCGGTTTCAAATTCTAATTGATTTGGAAATGCTTGTTCTAATTTTTGTCGACTTGATAAAAACAGATCTGGATGTATACAACTATTTCTGACTTCACAAAATCCACTTGCATCTTTTTGAACATATTTGTCAAGCCACATTACAAGTTTAGGGAATCCATCAATGAATCTTTTCTCTTTCAAATTTGCGATTGCTTCAATTAGATAAGTTGTTGCAGGATCAAGATTAGTATGAAAATAATCAGAGGAAGATATATCGAGAATTTTTCCGTTTTCGGTTACATGCGAATCTATAGTTCTCAACTCAAAAGCGGTTTGATGGTTTACCTTTAGATTAAATCCATAAACAATATCAAAATACAAAATCATTTTTTGAAGTCTATCATTATCCAAAGAATACGACGAATAAACATGGAAAAAACATACCGAATTATAATTAATAGGTAATTTGTTACATAATTCAATAAGTTCAGAGGTATCTAAATGTGGACGAAACTGTCCCTTTGTAATGTTCCAAATCTCTAATCCCATTTAATATGACCTAAAAATACTCAGATAAGAAATTTTCTGAATTCTAGATCTGTTTTAATAGAATAATGACGTATTATAACCAGAAAAAGCGATGTTGGAGAAACAATTCAACCCAGATTTACTTTACAACAGGATTGTTCATTTTTACATTGATAAAAAAGGATTTTCAAAAGACAAGGCAAATGCAATTGCACAATCAGTTGTACAAAAAGAAGCGCAAAGAAGAATTTGTAAAAATGAAAAATGTAAACATTTCTCCCATGATCATCTTAGAAACTTAGAAACATGTCTAGTTACGGATTGTGAATGTAATAATTTTCAAACTAACTAAAGTCGTCTAAAGAATTTTCGATTAAAGGTTGTGCAGTAATTCCTATTTTTTGTAAGTGTTTTGCAAACTCATCTACAAAACCATGTATAGTGTAAACTTGTTCAGCTCCTGATTGTACTACCATATTTACAAGTTCATTAAAGTCACAATGATCACTCATTGTAATTGAATAGTCAGTTTGTCTTCCAAAAGAGAATCTTGAGTATTGTGCCCACCCACTAAATCCTATTGTAACTGCACCATATTTTGACTTCATATCTTGAATAAATTTATTTTTACTAGACATCAATGGAGCTACCATTACCCAAGGTTTTTTTTCTAATAGACCATTTTTTTCAGCCTCAGAATGACCAACTCCATCTTTTAGAGGAATTCCTAATTTTTGATGAAGCGAATTCATTTCTTTTACAGAATCATGAAAATAAAGTGGTTGCCAATGACCAAAAAGTTGTGTAATGGTTTGTGCTTTCCCTAATTTGTATCCCATTAAAATTACAGGAATACCTTTTCCATAAAGTTCAGAAATTAATTCATTTACCTGTTTTTGAATTTTATCAATTGTAGGAAAAGTAAATTCTGGTAGACCAAATGTGCATTCGGTTATCAAGGTTTTACATTTTGGAATTTTTGCTCCTTTAAGAAATCCACGTTTTCTAGTACAGATATCTCCAGTATAGAAGATATTATCAAAGAGTAATCCTTTTGCACCAAGAATATGACCACTGTCAATTAGAGAAAAACCATCAAGAGAATCAACATAATTTTCCATCTTAAATCCACGAAGATTAGCTATTTCGTGGGTCTCAAGTGATGATAAAATGGTCCCGGTATTTTTTGAAGGAAGATGATCAGAGTGAGCATGAGAGACAAAATTGATTCCAGTAACATCAGTATTTTTTGGATCCAAGTAAACGCGTTTATTATTAACCTCACACAGGATCCCATTTTTTGTCATCCTGATTTGTCTAGACAATGAAAGTGAAATAATTAGATTTGATATAAATTGCAGGTTTGATCTACTGTTGACTAGTTGCTAAATTTAGGAATATTAATCTCAGGTCGTGGGAGCAACATGGAGTCTATTCTAAAGTCAATTCAGAAAAAAAAGATTCCAATCAATCCAGCAGTAGTGATTTCAAACAAACCAAATGCAAAAGGACTGAAGATGGCAGAAAAGTTAGGAATTAACATAGAGATTATTGAAAGCAAGGGTTTCAAAGGCAGTAGATGGCAATATGACAAAAAAGTGATTGCATCTCTAACAAAACATGGAGTTACTCCAAAAAATGGTCTTGTATGTCTCGCAGGATTTATGAGGATTGTCAGTCCAGAATTTATAAAAAAATACAAAAACAGGATTATCAATATTCACCCAGCATTACTGCCCGCATTTCCAGGATTAGATTCTCAAAAACAAGCATTAGAACATGGTGCAAAATATTCAGGATGTACAGTACACTTTGTTGATGTAGGAATAGATGCAGGCTCAATAATTATTCAGGCAGTTGTTAAAGTCAAAGAAAATGATTCTGTGGAATCACTATCAAAAAGAATTCTAAAAGAAGAACATAAAATTTATCCTGAAGCAGTTAATTTGTTTGCCAGAAAAAAGATCAGAGTTTTAGGTAGAAGAACAATTATCAGTTAAGTGTCAGGCCCACCAAAAAAGTATAAAACTTTTAGTTCTTTTTTGTTTCCATGAAAATAATGCTCAACATCCTTGGCTACAAAGAATACTTTATCTTTTGAAACTTTGTAATCTTTGTCTTTAATTTTCAAAAAACCATCACCAGAAATTACATAGTATACTTCATCGTTATCATGTGGTTCTTGAGTATCTTCTTCTCCAGATTTTAGAACCAAGACCCCAACAGCTAAACTTGGTTTATCGATAAATGTATGAAAATACGTACTGCTTTTTTTTATTTTTTTAATTGAATTGTTTACATCAAAATCAAGTTTCAATTTATTCAGCTACCTTCTTTGAGTTGAACATCTGCCATCATTACAAACATGTCATGACTAGAAAAAGTACCATTTAATTTCTTTTCTAAGATTTTCATTATAGAATCTAAGAATTAAATATCTACAAATTAAAAACAGATTATGACAGGCATTAAGATTGATGGAAAAGTTATTGCTCAATCAGTCAAAGACAGGATTAAAAAAGCCGTAGAAGAACTGAAAACTCAAGGCATTACACCTTGTTTGGCTACAATTCTGATTGGAGATAATTCGGCATCATCTACCTATGTTAGAAATAAGCACATGGCATGTAAAGAAGTAGGAATTACAACTAAAGATCACAAACTTGAAAAAAATATTACTCAATTAGAACTAAATAATATTATCGACAGTCTAAATTCAGATAGTACTGTTCATGGAATTCTAATTCAACTTCCATTGCCTAAACAAATAGATGAATTTACTACCACATCAAGAATATCACCATTAAAAGATGTTGATGGTTTAACTCCACACAACACAGGATTACTTGCAATGAAAAAAGCAGCACTAGTGGCATGTACCCCATCAGGGATAATGGAAATGTTTGACTACCATGGAATTGATTTGGATGGAAAAAATGTTGTGTTGATTAATAGAAGTAATCTTGTTGGAAAGCCACTGTATCATCTATTATTAGAAAAAAATGCAACTGTAGTGACATGCCATTCTAGAACCAAAAATCTAACAGAACTTTGCCAAGCTGCAGACATCGTCATTACTGCAGTAGGAAATAGAAACAAGTTCACCCTAACACCTGAAATGATTAAAGAAGGGGCAGTTGTGATTGATGTTGGAATTTCAAGACTCAATGAAAAACTAGTAGGAGATTCAGACTTTGAACAAATTATTCAGAAAGCATCTTTTGCAACACCAATTCCTGGAGGGGTGGGCCCCATGACAGTCGCCATGCTATTAAAAAATACAATTACTGCAGTATCTTTGAGTAGGCAAATTGGAAGATAGTCCTGGAAAAAAATCACTTAGAAGTATTCTTTTAGAAAAAAGAGACAATACATCTTTTGATTTTATGAAAATTGCAAGTGAAAAAATGCAAAAAAGATTAAAGAAAATTAGTAAATTCAGAAATGCTCAAAAGATTGGAGTATATTATCCAATTGGGAGTGAAATTTTAACACAGAATATCATTCAAGAATTGCTAAGTAATGGAAAAGATGTGTTTTTACCAAAAATTATTGGAGAAAATATTGAATTTAGAAAAATTACTGATTTTTCAAGCCTAGAAAAAGGTAATTTTGATATTATGGAGCCTAAAGATGACTGCCAAATAGATAACAATCTAGATGTAGTTTTAGTTCCAACTGTAGGCATATCACCAATTGGAGTTAGATTAGGATATGGTCATGGATTTTATGATAGATTTCTAGCGGATCACAAAACCGCAACAATATCTTTGACTTTGGAAAAACAGATTGTAAAAAATATTCCAAAATCAGAACATGATGTTATTATTGATTGGATTGTAACAGAAGACAGAATTTTAAAGACTCAGAGATAGGTTAATCCTTTTTGACCAATATCTTTTCTATAATACTTATGAGGCCATGAGATTTTCTCAGCTGCAGTATAAGCATTTGTAATTGCAGATTCCAAAGAGTCACCCAATGCTGTAACTCCTAAAACACGTCCACCATTTGAGAGGATTTTTCCATCTAGTTTTTTTGTTCCAGAATGAAAAATATGGGTGTTATTTGAAACAGAATCAAAACCAGAGATTTCTTCATTTTTAACATATGACTCTGGATATCCTTCTGATGCTAAAACAACACACACCGCAGATTGATGTTTCCAAGAGGTTGGAGGCATTGAGGATAATTTTCCATCAACGCTTGCAACAAAATAATCATACAAGTCAAAATCCATTCTCATTGTAATTGGCTGACATTCAGGGTCGCCCATTCTTACATTGTATTCTAAAACATAGGGCTCATTATTACTAATCATTATTCCAGCATACAAAAATCCCTTAAAAGAAATGCCCTCATTTTTCATTGCTTGAATTGTTTTATCAATAATTTTTTCCTGGATTTTTTTTGCCAACGCATCATCAATAATAGAGGTTGGAGAATATGCACCCATACCACCAGTGTTAGGACCTTTGTCATTATCAAAAATTCTCTTGTGATCTTGACTTGTTGCCATAGGAATAGCAATCTTGCCATCAGAAAGTGCAATGTATGAGATTTCGATCCCATCCAGTCTTTCTTCAACAATGATATGATTCCCAGCATCACCAAATGTCTTTTTTACTAGAATTGTCTGAATTGCAGAAAATGCTTCTTCGTTACTATTACAAACAATGACACCCTTTCCTGCAGCAAGACCATCAGCTTTTACTACAACTTTGTAATCAAGTGATTGAACATAGTCTTGTGCTTTTTGAGCATCATCAAATATTTCAAATCGTGTTGTAGGAATGTCATTTCGTTTCATAAAATTTTTACCCCAAATCTTACTTGATTCAAGCTGTGCTGCTTTCTGAGAAGGGCCAAATACTTTGAGGTTATTCTGATTAAATTTATCAACAATTCCTGCTGCTAATGGAACCTCAGGTCCAACTACTGTAAAGCAATTATTTTTTTTAGCAAAATCAGATAATCCATCTAAATCATCTACATTTATTGGGACATTATTTTCAGTTCCGCCATTTCCAGGAGCGGTAAAAACAGTATCAACTTTAGGACTTTGAGATAGTTTCCATGACAATGCATGTTCTCGCCCACCAGAACCAACTACCAAAACATTTACCAACAAAAATTATCTTTTACTCAATTATATAATCCAAGTCACATAAAACCAATTTAGCTTTATAATGTCACATACATATCAAAATCCAGATGGAACTTTCTGCTAAGTTTGATGCAAAAGCAATAGAATCCCAAGTAAAAGAATACATCAAGTCGATTGATTTAGAAAAACAAATTTTTGCATCTGACAAGCCTGAAAAAATCAGATTCATCGAAGGGCCCCCAACAATGAATGGAGTACCACATGCAGGACATCTAAGAGGTAGAGTCATCAAAGATTTGTGGTATCGATTCAATACATTACAAGGAAAAAAAATCATATTCAATGGAGGATGGGATACTCAAGGACTTCCAGTAGAATTACAGGTTGAAAAAGAATTAGGAGTGACAGGTGGAAAGACAGAATTAATTAAACAGTTTGGGATTGAGAAAATCGTATCTGAATGTAAAAAAGTTGTAGAAAAATACAACAAGGCATGGATAAAAGTTGATGAGTTACTTGGCATGTCATTTAATCATGACAAAGCATACTGGACTTTTAGAGATGAATTTATAGAAAGAGAATGGCAGGTGCTAAAAAAAGCATATGAAAACAAGATTTTAGAAGAAGACTTTACTGTAATTGCATATTGTCCAAGTTGTCAGACATCACTTAGTCATTCAGAAGTAAATCAAGGATATGAAGAAATTAAAGATCCATCACTCTACTACAAAGTAAAACTAGTTGATGAAGATACATTTTTGATAGTATGGACTACCATGCCATTTACTCTAATTACAGATGCAATGGTTGGTTTTCAACCTAAAGAAGATTATGTTTATGTCAAAGTAGGAAATGAGACATGGGTTGTTGGAAAGACTAGACTAGAAGAATTCATGGCGGAGGTTAAGATTGATGATTATAAAATTGAAAAAACTGTAAAGGGTTCAGAATTTGAAGGGAAAAAATACATTCACCCATTGCTAGATTTAGTCCCAGAATTAAATGAATGTGCAAAATTAAATAATTATCATGTTACAGTCTCTGAATCATTTGTTGATATCAATACTGGAAGTGGGTTAGTACATTTATCTCCTGCAAACGGAGAGGAAGATATCAAAATAGCGAACAAAAGAAATGTCAAAATTTTCAATCCTATTGATGATGAAGTAAAATTCACTGATCAGGCAGGTAAATACACAGGAATGTTTGTCAGAGATGCAGACAGAATAATTGTTGAGGATCTAAAAGAGTGTAATGCTCTTGTAAAGATTGGAAAAATAAAACACCAGTATCCCTTATGTTGGAGATCACACCACCCTATTGTATGGCTTGCCAGAAGAGGTTGGTTTTACAAACTAGACCGTCTAGATAACAAAGCGATTGATGCAGCAGAAAGTGTAGAATACTTTTTTGAGCAACCAAAAAATAGATTCCTCGGAATTGTCAAAGAAAGACATCCATGGTGTATTTCACGAGAAAGGATTTGGGGTTGCCCATTACCTGTTTGGAATTGTGAAGATTGTGGCGAAAAAAATTGGTTCTTTACAAGAAAGGAAATCGTTGACGCTGCAGTGAACTTGCCAGATGGACCAGACTTTGAATTACATAGACCATGGATTGACAATGTTACTGTAAAGTGCAAAAAATGTGGCAGTAAAAAAACAAAGAGAGAAGAGTATGTTTTAGATACGTGGCATAATAGTGGTTCTGCCCCATATTCATCATTGACAGATGAAGAATATTCAAAAGAAATTCCTGCGCCATTTTTCACGGAAGGCATTGATCAAACTAGAGGATGGGCATATACGCTACTTATTGAAAATGTGATATTAAACAATGGCCCAAATTCCCCTTTCAAGGCATTTTTGTTCCAAGGGCATGTCCTTGATGAAAAAGGAGGTAAAATGAGCAAAAGCAAAGGAAATGTTTTGGATGGAGTAGAGTTACTGCAAAAATATCCTGCAGATTTAGTCAGATTTTATTTCATATGGAAAGCAAGCCCAATTGAGCCACTAAGCTTCAGTACTGATGAATTAATGTCAAGACCATATCAGGTAATTAACACATTATTCAATCTGCATCTTTACTTTAAGCAAAACAGTGAATACGATAATTTTGATCAATCAAAGACAGTGGAATGGGCAAAGCAAAATGATTTGTTAATATCCCCAGATATTTGGCTCCTATCAAGACTTCAAGAATTAATTCGTGAAATTACTGAAAGAAATCAAACATGTAAATTCCATGAAGGTGCAAAAGCAATTGAAGATTTTATCATAAACAATCTAAGCCAAGTATACATTCCAATTACTAGAGAAGAATTATGGGATGAGGAAAAGAAAAACAGAAGATTGGCAATCTATGCAGTGCTAAGTAAAGTGCTTAAAACACTTGACATTTTGATTCATCCATTTTGTCCATTCACTAGCGAGTACCTATATCAAACAGTATTTGATGGAAAACAAAGCATCCTACTTGACAAATGGCCTCAATACCAAGAATCACTTGTCAATAAAGAGATTGAAGAATCATTTGATATTATGAAAGATGTTGTGTCTGTATCTTCTGCAGCAAGAATGAAAGGAAAACTAAAGCGAAGATGGCCACTAAATGAAGCGCAAATTTGTGTAAGAGAAGGTCAGAAAAGTAAACTTGAATCATTATCTGATTTGTTACAATCCCAGTTAAACATAGAAAAATTTAGTATTGTTGAAACAAAAAAAGAATCAGGGTTGGAACAAATTTTAGAATTAAAACAATTAGGATTACCGGTTAAGGCAGTTATCAAATTAGAAAGAAAGAAAATAGGACCTAAAGTAAAACAACACATGGAAAAACTAGTTGCAACATTTGAAGAGACAGATACTGAAGAAATTATTTCATCGTTACAAAAAGATGGAAAATATGATTTTGATATTGATGGAGAAACCATTTCATTGGAGAATGAAGATTTTGTTGTAGACTTTGATGCAAATGAAAACTATGCAGTATCAAAAAGAGATAACTATATCGTATTCATCTCAACATCACGAAACAGAGAGATGATGGCAAAAGGATTAGTAAAAGATGTTGCAAGAAGACTTCAAACTCTCAGAAAGGAAAGAGGGTACAATCCAACTGATGTTTTAGGTGTTGCATCAATTCTTGATTTGGATGAAGAATCGCTTGAAATGGTAAAAGAGAGAACTAAAGACTTGGCATTTTTAGTTAGAGTAAAACAGGTGAATTTTACAGAATCTTGCAAGGAATACAAAGATGCCGATATTGATGGAAAGAAAATCAGAATATCTGTAGAATAGATTTTAAGAATTAATGTAATACTTTTATTACAATTATTAATTTTACAAGGAAATGTCTGAATCAAAGACACCAAATGTTGTTGGAATAAACGTTCTAAAACAAAATGGCCTTGATGTGGATGAGTTGTTAAAAGAGTTAATCAATAATGCTGCAGTTGAATTTACAGCATACTACTACTTTACCAACCTCAGAGCACATTGTACAGGCATGGAAGGAGAAGGATTGAAAGGAATCATTGAAGATGCAAGATTAGAAGATCTTAGCCATTTTGAATCATGTCTTGAGAGAATCTATCAATTAGGAGGAAAGCTTCCAAATGATGCAATTGAATTTATCAAGATGTCAGGTTGTGAATTCTTACAGCTTCCAGCAAACCCAACAGACTATAAAGAAATTCTAGAAAAATGTCTCAAAGCAGAACAGGGTGCATTAGTAAACTGGAACAAAATTTGCCAGATGACATTAGGAAAAGATCCTACAACATACGATATTGCAAAAGATATCCTAGCTGAAGAGATTGAACATGAGTCATGGTTCCTAGAACTAATCTATGGTAGACCTTCAGGACACATGAGAAGAAAGTATTCTGGTGAAAGACCACATACCAGAAAACACTCTAGAGCACTAGATATGGCATAAATGCCAAATCATTTTCTTTCTTTTTTATTTCGGGGGTTACTTAATTGATAACGAATAGTAAACATGTGTTGTTTTATCAGTGTTAAATAGAAAAATCATGTATTAAGAATATGGTAAAACAGATTAGCCTGGATGCTTGGCAGATTCAGCATCTAACAGATCTGTTAGAAAAAGGTTCAAACATTGTTGCAAAGACAAACAAACCTATTGTTCTGTATAGACAAACACTAGAAGAAGAAGATGACTCGTATGAAGAAATTGTATGCAGTCTCACTAAAGGATATGTCATTGAGCAGATGGTGGCATCAGGAGGGGTTCTGGTTCCAAGCTTTCATCAACAGTTTGTGTTTACAATTGAAGAATATCCACAAGAATTATTGAGAAAAAGTCAGGATCGCTTTTTGGAGATGATTGATTTTCTTGAAGAGCAATTAAGATAATATCATAATTAATAAAGACCGTAAAGGTCAGAATTTTTGCATGCGTTTACTAGAGTTTCAGGCAAAGGAACTATTTCGAGAGTATGGAATTAATCTTCTTGATAGCAAATCGTCTACCAATATAGAGGAAGGAAGGAAGCATGCAAAAGAATTAGGATATCCATTCGTGATTAAAATCCAGGTACCTGTAGGTGGAAGAGGGAAAGCTGGAGGAATCCAAATGTGCCAAAACGATGATGAATTTGAGTTAAAATATCCTCAAGTTATGGATTTGACAATCAAGGGGGAAAAAGCAAGAGCCATTCTACTTGAAAAGATGGCAGACATCAAAAACGAGTTGTACCTATCAATATTTTTGAACCGTTCAAAAAGATGCTATACAATCATAGCATCATCAGATGGGGGGGTTGAAATTGAATCAATAAAAAATCAAATCATCAAAGAAATTGGATTAGGAGATGTCTCAGATGAGGTTGCTAGAGAAGTTGCAAAAGAGATTGGATTAGAAGGAAAAATAGCAGATGGTTTTGTTGATACTTTGAAAAAATTATCAAAGCTTGCAATTGAAAAAGAAGCAGAGCTTGCGGAAATTAATCCACTTGCAATCATGCAAGACGATACAGTAATTACACTTGATGGAAAATTTGTTACAGATGATAATAGTAATTTTAGACATGAGGAATTACAGAAATATCAAGAGATCTCAGAGATACAAGCACAAGCAGAAAAAAGTGGCTTCTCATTAGTTGAGTTGGATGGAAATATTGCAGTAGTCGGAAACGGTGCAGGACTAGTCATGTCTACACTTGATATGTTATCGGATAATGGTGGAAAGCCAGCATGTTTCCTAGATGTCGGAGGTGGTGCAACTACAGAATCAGTTTATGAAGCATTAACTTTGAT
Organism: Nitrososphaerota archaeon; assembly: GCA_022573895.1. Taxonomy (GTDB): domain Archaea; phylum Thermoproteota; class Nitrososphaeria; order Nitrososphaerales; family Nitrosopumilaceae; genus Nitrosopumilus. The sequence goes on along the minus strand of JACZTB010000004.1, from coordinate 36,783 downwards.
CAGTAAGATGAGTAGAGTAAAAGCAATTTTAGTAAACCTCTATGGAGGAATTGTAAAAACAACAGTGGTAGCAGAAGCATTTCTTAAAGCATATGAGAATAATTTGATTGACTTGCCAGTGTTTGCAAGACTGAAAGGAACTGAATCAGAAAAAGCAAAAGAGATGCTTCAAGGATCTAGAACCAAGATATACAATTCGGTAGAAGAGGCAATCAATGCAGCAGTAATGGGGGTAAAAAATTGACTGATATTTTTGAACTGCTCAAAGGAAAACCTGAAGATCATGACTATATGAAAAAAGGAGTTATCGTTCAGGGAATAACTGGTGCATACGGATCCATACATGCAAGACATATGATTAGAGATGGGACCAACATAGTTGCAGGAGTGACCCCTGGCAAAGGAGGTCAAAAATTTGAAGGCAAGGTCCCAATATACAATACAATGCAAGAGGCAGTAGATGCTACTAATGCAAAAATTTCAATTATCTTTGTTCCAGCAAAATTTTTTCTTGCTGCTGCAAAAGATGCACTAGAAGCTGGAATCAAGTTATTAGTTGCAATCCCAGAACATGTTCCAATTAGAGATACTATGCTAACACTAGAGCTAGCAAAACAAAAAGGAGCTGTGGTCATTGGACCAAACACTCCAGGAATTATAATTCCAGAATTAATCAAGATTGGAATCATGCCAATAACTCCGTTTAAGGCAGGAAAGATTGCTGTCCTATCAAAGAGTGGAACATTACTCTATGAAATTTCAGATGCACTAACCACTGCAGGATTTGGACAATCAATTACAATTGGTATTGGTGGAGATCCAGTCAACGGTACAAGACTCGTTGATGCATTTGAGATGATTAAAGATATTCCAGATCTGGAAGGATTAGTAGTTGTAGGAGAAATCGGGGGCGACTCTGAAGAAATTTTAGCTCAAAGAATTATTGATAGTGGATTTAACAAACCAACTATAGCATACATTGCAGGTAGAGCAGCACCAAAAGAAAAGAGAATGGGACATGCTGGTGCAATTATCATGGGAACTTATGGTTCCGCTGAATCCAAGATATCTATGTTTAACAAGGCAAATATTCCAGTAGCAAAGAGACCTGTAGAAGTACCAGTATTATTAGCAGGAAAGATGGAAAAATCCGGTTAGAATAAAAGAGAGAGATTTTGGAGAGAATTAAATGCCAATTAGTGATCCTGAAAAGAAACGCATTGCACAACAAGCACGTCTTGTTATGAAAATTTGTTTCAAATGTGGAGCCAGAAATGACATAAATGCTACAAGATGCAGAAAATGTAGAAATCCATACTTGAGACTAAAGAACAGAACCCTCGGGGTTAAGAAATAAACTAGTAATTCATATACTAATTACAAAATATTCAAAATCTAAAGACAAAAAAGCTCGTGTTTTTGTAAATTTGTTGGACCGGTCGTCTAGTTTGGTTTGGATGACGCACTCACACTGCGTAAGGAGAAATCCCGCAAAGGTCGTGGGTTCAAATCCCATCCGGTCCACTCTAATATGTCACAAAGTAGATCTAGAAAATTCTCATGGAGAGACTGGTTAAAATTGGATAAGACTAAGGAAAAATCTATGAAGGCCAGATTTAATGGAAAATGTGTAGAGTGTGGAGAGGCAATCAAAGTAGGAAAAGAGATCATAAAAAACTCTAAAGAAAAGTGGGTTCACAAGGCATGCTCGGATTTGGAAGACGAGTTACCATGATTAAAAATAAAATTGGAGTAAATTGATAACAAATTTTTTAAAGGACTTGGAAAAAAGAGAAACTGAAATGAATAGAAAATCAAGCATATTTTTGATTGCATCAATTATTACAGTTTTTACCATAATGATGATCCCAGATAACATTTCTGCTGAAACCAATCAAAATAGCATTATTGTGACTCCGATTAATGAGGAGATAAGTTTGCAAAGGACGATCACTACAATGAGTATTCCTCAAGACAATAAACTTCCATGGGGAGTAGTCATAGGTTCTGCATCGAATTATGTAGAAAGATATCCAGTGATCATCCAATTTTACAAAGGAGAAGATCCAGTTCATGTTGCCCAAGTTGATGTGAAAGGAGATGGATCTTATGAATACAAATTCAGAATTAAAAGTCTTGATTCAGACACTGGAGAGTTTGTAAATATCTTTGAAGGAGAGTATACTGTAAAAATCTTTAGAGTAATTCCCAATACCAACAATCTAGTGTAGAATTAATTAAAAGATACAAAGATACTTTGAAAAAATACTAGCAATATGTCAAAAGAATGCAATCATTTTTCCCAAGAAAAAGAAGGAATTTCCCCAAATACGAAAAGCTGTGAGGAGTGTGAAAAAGAACACCTACCAGTAGTAGCACTTAGAATGTGTTTAACATGTGGACATGTTGGTTGTTGTGATTCATCTATTGGAAAACATGCAACAAAGCATTTTCAAGAAACTGAGCATCCAGTAATGAAAGCAATTCCAGGCAATATTTGGAAGTGGTGCTATCTTCATGAAGAGTATTATTGAATAGTAATAATTCCATGCTCCACAAGATATTTTATTCCTGAAACAAAATCTTCATCAGAAATCAAATCCTTTCCCCACCATCCCACATTTTGACGAATCCAATCTGGAATTTCATTCTCATTACCTCCAACCGAACTTTTAGGCAGGTTAGGAATATCAATAATTTTTGCATTAATTAAAAATTCAATTCCATCTACAAATTCAGCATCTTCAACTAGACCATCGGACCACCAATTAGCAACATTTTTGAAAAATTTAGGAATTTGGATTTTATTTAGTATAAAATTTACTTGCCCAAAGTCTTTTCCTTCATAAGAGACAATTATACTAAATGTTCCAGATTCCCAATTCTCTCCAATACTAATATGTGCTTTAAAATCACCACTAGATTTTCCAGTTATACTAACATTAGTAATTAGTCCATTAGGATGAATAACTTTTAAGGAAATTGGTTCTCCTTTCTCATAATTTTTGATATTACCATTTATTTCAACAGTTGATCTTTCATTACTTGAAAGAGTAATTTCCTCATCATCAATTTCCAAACTACCAATTTTTGATAAGATCGGAATGTTTGGAGTGTCAACTGATGTGATCAAAAATGATGCAGAACCAATTTCATTATCGAGATAAGTTGCTGAAAGTTGATAATTGCCTGCTACCCAATTATAGTCAAGATATAGCGGAATAGAAAAAAACCCATCTTTATTTGGTATAGTTTGCATTTCTTCAGAAGTATTGTCAGGTTTTATCATTTGTAAAAATATTCTCTGTCCTTGTAGATAATCATGTATAGTTCCTGAAATTTGAATAATTGTAGGTTCAAATTCTGAAATAGAAACTGTATCTTTGTCTATTTTTAGTGAACCATAATTTGTTGAGCTGCCAGTTGAAGCAAAGATTGATGTGAAACTTGAGCCAATAATTACCAAAACTAAGATTAGCATAAAAGCGATAATTGATTTATTACTGACAGTTCTACGTGTATCCAAAAATATCACAGATCATCTAATGCTTTTTTGCTTTTATTAGTAACTTTTTGTGGGGTTTGATTTTTTAATAGTTACAAAATGTGAATATCAAATGGCAGAATACCAAACTGGGAGATGGGATCTTTCCGAATTGACAAAGAATCCAAAGAGTTCGGCATTTCAAAAACAGATTCTAAAATTAGAAAAACAGGCAAGAAAGTTTGAAAAAATAAAATCAAAATTAGATCCCAAAATGTCCTCCAAGAAATTCATGAGTATTCTACAAGAAATTGAAGAGATGTCTGAAAAGATGAGTAAGATTGGCGGATATGCATCACTATCATATTCTTCAGATACTCAATCAGATGAAGCAACATCTCTAATGACTCAGATGTCAAAATTGGATTCTGAGATTTCTAACAAGATTTTATTTTTTGATTTATGGTGGAAAACACAAGTGGGCGAGAAAAATGCAAAAAGACTCATGAGAGATGCAGGAGAGCTCACAGAATATTTGTTACACAAAAGACTATTTGCAAAATATGCTCTTAGTGAACCTGAAGAGAGAATTATCAACACATTAGATGTTACGGGAATTTCTGCACTTGTAAAACTATACGACAAGATAACTAATGCCTATGAATACAAAATGAAAATACGAAATAAAACCAAAATAATGACAAGAGAAGAACTTACAAACTATGTACGAAGTACAAATCCAAAAATTCGTGAGACAGCCTACAAAACTATTCTTACAAAATATACTAAAAACAAAGGAGTAATAGGTGAGATATATCAAAATATTGTTCTTAATTGGAAAGATGAGGGTATCGAAATAAGAGGATACAAGACTCCAATATCAATGAGAAACATCGGAAATGATGTTGATGATAAAACTATAGAATCTCTTCTTTCGGTTTGTAAAAAAAATTCTTCGGTTTTTCAAAAGTTTTTTGTTCAAAAAGCAAAGATGTTGAAAATGAAGAAGCTAAGAAGATATGATTTGTATGCTCCAGCAACAGCTAATATCAAGGAAAAAAATTATACATACAGTAAATCTGTAAAACTAGTTTTTGAATCACTCGGAAAGTTTAGTAAAACACTAGAAGAATTTGCAAGAAAAGTTTTCGATGAAAACCACATCGATTCATCTGTAAGACATGGAAAAAGAGATGGTGCATTTTGCAGTACTCTCTCACCAAAAATAACACCATTTGTCATGGTAAACTTTACAGGAAAATCAAGAGATGTTTTTACTTTAGCTCATGAATTGGGCCATGCAGTACATAGCCAAGCAGCACAAGATAGATCAATTCTTGTTCAAGACGCTCCATTACCTTTGGCAGAGACAGCATCTACTTTTTCGGAATTACTATTATATGACAATTTATCTGACAAGATTTCTGATGATGAAAAGAAGATCATGTTATCAGAAAAAATTGATGATTTGTATGCAACAATTCTAAGGCAATCATTTTTCACAATCTTTGAAGTTGATGTTCATAAACAAATTGGAAATGGAACTACAGTAGATGAGATTTCAAAGACATATCTACAAAATCTAAAAAATCAATTTGGAAATTCAGTGAGTCTTTCTGAAGACTTTACAATAGAATGGAGCTGTATTCCTCACTTTTACCATACACCATTTTACTGCTATGCATATTCTTTCGGAAACTTGCTTGCGTTGTCTCTATTTCAGAGATATAAAAAAGAGGGAAAAGACTTTGTTTCTTCATACATCAACATTCTCGCTGCAGGAGGTTCTAAGAAACCAGAGAAGCTTCTTTCAGAATATGGATTTGATATCAGATCTCCAAAATTTTGGCAAGCAGGCTTTGATTATGTTGATGAGCAAGTTAAAGCACTATCATCATTAAACTAGATTTTTTAATAATTGGGGCTGACAGTCCAACGCATGGACTGCCAGCTTGTTCCCCGAACGGTTTGAATTCGATGTCAAAATCCAAATAAGGATAATCTGATTTAAACGTTTGAAATTATTTTAGGTCTAATTTTTTGTGTTTTATCTTTTTAATTGTACCAGCTAGAATACCAACTGTAATTCCTAACTGATAAAGAAAATACAAAAGCACCTCAAATGTGCTAGGGGTAAGATCAGTGAATCTACTAAGGCCAGTGAATAATAGCAAAATAATACTAAAAAAGAAAACAAATACTTTGGTTATCCCATGAATATTTGTATATTTTAAAAGAACAAAAGTCATCACAGTGACAGAAATAGCTAGTACAGTTAGAAATCCAGTATTCATTCCAAAAATTAAAAAGAGTAGTGAGGCAACTTCGCTTGAACTACCTGCAGGTAAATTTGATAGTTCAATTTTTTCAGGAGAAGCAAAACGGGGAACGCTCAAAATAGCATTTGCCAAAAATACGACAAACAAAGTAATGGATACTGTCTTCACATGATTCTGAAGACGTGGAAATCTCACAAGAATAGCTCGTCCTAGAATGATTCCTTGAAAAACGCCAATACCAAAAGCGCTCAAAACTGCAATTAATTGAATTACGGGATCTTGGAAAATGTCAACAAGAAATGCAATTAGAGCCAATACTAACTAAATATTTGCATAAATGATGATATTAGCTAGTTGATAATGCATTTTCGTAAAAAAAACAAAAAAAGTTCATCTAATCACGTATTTTAAAATGTACGAAATAAGAGTAAATTTAATAATTTCATTTCTAGTATGACAACTTATGCGAAAAAAGATATTTTTCTTTTCATTAATTATGTTAATTGGAATTTCAACAAATTATGCCTATTCACAAGAAGTGAGTCTTGCAACTTATCAGGAAATGGCACAAATAATTATAGACAGAAGCATATCTCAAAATGTTACAGCGTCAATAACATTACAAAGTACTAGCATTCAAGAAATCAAAATTCCAGCAGAATTGGAACAAAAGATCAGAGAAGATAAGAGAGTGAAGGCCATAATTTTGACTAACCAGGACCAATGTATTCTAGGAGTAGTAAACCAATCATGTATAATAATAAATGTAGAAAGAAATCCCGCAGATAAGGGCATTTTTGCTATTCAAGATTCGACAAAAGAGATTGCTGAATTGTACATTGATGAAATTAACCAGGTATTTGATACAGATGCCAAATTCCATTCAGTTTTCATCCATACTGTTGACGAAACAAACAGAGCACTTGAAACTTCAGGAGTGATTTCTGGGAGGGGTATGATTTCAGCAGTTTACACAATGTCAATGGAAGACACTAATTCAATGTATGAAAAGATTTCAGCAATACTTATCCCAAAAATAATTAGAGATGGTGGAGGATTTTATGATGTTGCAAAAGACTTATCATTTGAAAAAAACTCAAAAATGACATTTTCGTTAATTCCGCTAGATTCAAAATCACTTTTGCAGTTAAAATTATCAGTGAGTTATCCAAACAAAGCCTCAACAATTTCTGAAATTAGCCCATTAGAATTTCTCAAAGTTGAAAATCTCAAGAGATCAGATTATTTTTCATCAGGATTATATCCTTTAAATTCAATTATTCAAGTAGTAGTTTTGTCACCTGAAAATACAAATGTTTCAGATATCAAAGGAAACATCGTCCCAACACAAATCATCGATAATGAAAAGATTCCTACAGACATTTCAAAAGGAGGATGGATTTTTGATCCTGAAGAAGGACAAAGAATTCAAGGAAAATATATTTTTGGTGAAAAAGTATCAGTAAATAAAGAAGAATTAAAATTTTCGCTAGGAGGAATACAACTTCAAACTGTTAAATCTGAAATAGTTGAGTTTGATGAATCATTTATCGTAATAAGTATTATCACAATAGTAGCAATTGCAGCTGCAGTATATTATCTGAAAGGATACAAAAAATAATTACAATAAAAGTACAGCTGCTGCAAATACAGTTGTCCATTTTTTATCCTTGTTACCTTTTGCTGATTGAGTAATGTTATGAGTGTTAATGATTTGGTCTGAAATTAACCACTGTTGTCTTTTTTCATCCCAGTTTTTGTCAACATCAAATGGAATTCCTAAGGAAGATGCCAGCATTTGTGCTGCAACGTCTTCAGCATAATCACCTGCTTGGGTTTCGTTTTGACCAAAAGACTCGTATTCTGAGAGATAGCCATATCTACTCCTATCTTTGGGTTGTGCTATACCTACAGATGCAGTACACATTCGGTGTGGTTCGTTAGTTTGATTCTTTGAATAAATTGTAAAGAGAATCTGGCCGGGTTTGATTTTTTTTAGACCTTCCTTTCTAGAGATTAATTTAGCGTTAGGTGGAAAGATGCTTGAAATCAATACAAGATTTGTTCCTGCTATTCCAGCATCCCTTAGAGCATATTCAAAACTTGTTAATCTATCTTCATGAACACCTTTACCTTTTGTAAGGAATAATTTCTTGGCTACAAAGTCTAACATTTCTGAATTGATGAAAGGAAGTCATTATTTATACTTTAATTGAGAGGAATATTTTTCATAATTGATTTAAAAAATCAGCAATATCTTGACCGTGTTGTTCAACATTAATGTCTCGAAAAATTTTTCTGATTATTCCTTTCTTGTCAATAATAAACGTAGAGCGCTTTGCTAACCCAACAAAATTTAATCCAGCATATTTTTTGCAAGTATCTTTTAGTGTCACTAAGATGAAGATAAGGTATATCATATTCTTTGACAAATTTAGCTTGATCTTCAACAGTATCTACAGAAATTGCAAAAATTTCTGTATTAGTCGATATTATGTTTGAATACGAAGAGATGACACTTTCAGCCATTTTGAAAACTTTTTTTGAAGGACACGCAAACAGATGGTTTTTTGGATAAAAACAAAGAACTATGTTCTTTTTGTCTTTAAAAGAATCAAGATGTATAGAATTTCCATCATTTGCTAAGAGTTCAAAATTTGGAGCAGGTTTACCTTCTTGCATAATCACCATAATCTTTTGAATATATAACAACTAATATTCATAGATTTCATTCGTGAGATTTTTAGGTTATCCAGCATTTCAACAAAAAGATTCTGAAATACAATATGGAGAAAGACAATAATTTTCTAAGAATTGGAAAATAATTATAATCTAAGATACTCTTCCAACATTTCATCTAAAATTAGACCTAGTTTACATTAAAAACCTATTTTCAAAAATTAAATTTTAAACTCAATTTTTCATTTCAAAGACAAAATTTTTATAAAACACGAACTTTTTGCCGTTAGTTTTTTTTTCAAATATTTTTACGACAAAGATGTAATCAATCATTCTTTTGGAATGAATTTTGCAACAAATATTCTAGTGGTCTTTTCTCTTTTTTTTTCTTTTATCAGGTGTGTTGGGTATTTGTGTTAAAAAGATAAATGTAAAAAATGCACACAATCCAATATTAATTACTCCCATTAAAGTAAGAATTATAGTCATTGAAGGAGGAGCAACAACTAGTCCCATAATCAAACCCATTATACCTGTTCCAAAAAACATTATCATCAAAACCTTTACTCTGATTGGTGCGATGTATCTTATTCTCACAACAGGTTCAAAATATGGCATTATTATAAATTGACGGATAATTCGAACAGTTTTGGACAAAGAATATTTTAGATTAATTGTGGTAACATTTTAAACCCGAAAAATTTCATTTTACTTCGTGCCAATGTAGCTCAGCCTGGTAGAGCAGCTGATTTGTAATCAGCAGGTCATGGGTTCAGATCCCGTCATTGGCTTTAAAATTTCTTAATGATGAATGGATATTGTAAGATTTGCCAATATGAATAAGTATGCTAGGCTTTGGAACAAGTTCAAATGAGTTTTGATGATTTTGAGTTAAATCAAAATGATTATGGGAAGATCTCTGTAAAAAAATCAACATTTAATGGATTAATTATAGGATTAGTTATAGTAATAGGAGTTGCAGCATTTTTTGCAGGATCATATATATCAAATCTAAACTCAAGCCAAATTTCAGAAGAAGATCTTGAAGCGGTAATTGCCAAATTAGAACTCAAAATATTACAAAATCAATTACCTACAGAGCAACCAAATCTTTCAATGAATATTTCAGTAGATAATGATCCAATTATTGGAAATCCAGATGCGCCAATCACAATAATTGAATTTTCGGATTTTCAATGCCCATTTTGTGCAAGATTCTACACTCAAACACTTCCATTAATTTATGATGAATACATAGAGCCAGGAAAAGTGAAACTAGTTTTTAGAGATTATCCAATTCAAAGTATTCATCCAAATGCGGTACCGGCAGCAGTTGCGTCAGAATGCGCAAATGAACAGGGTAAATTCAAAGTAATGCATGATATGTTATTTGAAAAACAAAATGAATGGAGTAGGCAAGAAACTGTTGATGTGCTATCTTTGTTTAGTCAATATGCCACAAAAATTCAATTAGAACAAGATACTTTTGATTCATGTCTTACTAGTGGAAAGTATATTGATGAAATCAAAAAAGATCTTGCCGATGGAAGAGATTATGGAGTTTCAGGAACGCCGGGATTCTTTGTAGGAAATGATCAAATAGGATATATTGAATTAAAAGGAGCCCAACCATTTGATAGTTTCAAAAAAATTATTGATGCTCAATTAGGTTTGTAAAAAATAACAAGCGTTTATTAGACCTAAATCGAGACCGCAAATATCAGAATAATGACGGGTAAGTAATGAGCTTTTTCGTCATTGCTTAAGAGAAGAAAACAAAATGACAAAATTTGAAGAATTAGGATTAAACCAAGACATACTAAAAGGAATCAAGGATCTTGGATATGAGGAACCATTTCCAATACAAGAAGCAGTAATTCCGGTTCTCCTTGCAGGAAGAGATGTTGTAGGACAAGCTCATACAGGTTCTGGTAAGACTGCAGCTTTTGCATTAGCAATGCTACAAGAAATCCAACCAAAAAAAGGAATTCAGGGATTGATCATGGCCCCTACAAGAGAGCTTGCAATGCAGATAACAGGGGAAATAAAGAAATTTGGAAAATATACCAAAATTAGAGTAGTAACAATTTATGGAGGACAAGGAATGGGAATCCAGTTGGACGCTCTTGATAGAGGAGTGGAAATTGTCGTTGCAACGCCAGGTAGACTAATAGATCATCTCAAAAGAGGTTCAATAGAACTAAGAGATATCACACATATCGTTCTAGATGAAGCAGATACAATGTTAGATATGGGATTCATTGATGATATTCAGTTTATTCTAGATCTGGCACCAGAAGACAGAGTAATGTCATTGTATTCAGCAACAATGCCAACCGAGATTCTAAGACTCTCTGAAGAATATCTGAATAATCCAAAGCAATTTCTATTGGATGCAGATGATCTTAGTTTAGAAGGAATAGATCAATCATTTTTGGTGATTAAAGACCGAGACAAGTTCAAGTATTTGATTGATTTTATCAAACCAATAAAACGCCAATGCATTGTATTTTGTTCAACAAAATATAGAACAAGAGATGTTGCAAAATTCCTTCATCAAGAGAAATTTAATGCAGTAGCAATAGAAGGAGACATGTCGCAGCACAGAAGAGAACAAACAATGGGAAAATTTCGAAGTGGGAAAGCTGATATTCTTGTTGCAACAGATGTAGCCTCAAGAGGCATAGATGTTCCAAGAGTAGAACTAGTAATCAATTATGATGTTCCAAATCAAGAATTATTATACTTTCATAGAATTGGAAGAACAGCTAGAGCAGGTGCAAAAGGTAAAGCCATAACATTTGTTTCATATTCATCAGTTGGAGATTGGAATCTCATCAAACGTCAAATCAAAGTTCCTCTAGAAGATTTGAATCAAAAAATGGGAATTCAAATTTCAATTCCAGATCCTCTAAAAAGACAAATTCCATCAAGAAGATATGGAGGTCAATCAAGATCTAACTATTCCAGAGGAGGGCGTTCTGGAGGATACGGAAGATCAGACAGAGGCCGAGATTCAAGAGATGATAGAGGGGGTAGAAAAAGATTCAATGATAGAGGGGGTAGAAAAAGCTACGGTGGGCGTAGCAGATGGTAAGAACTGCAAAACTTAAAGACTTGAACTTTGTAAATTATTCTAAGATAAAGTAATGAACAGAGGATTCATTTTATTAAATTGTGATCTTGGTGCTGAAGAATATATTGTAGATGAGTTAAAACATATGCAAGTTATCAGCCATGCATATCTTACTTTTGGCGCATATGACGTAATTGCAGAAATTGAAGTAGAAAATCAAAAAGAATTTGCAAAAGCAATTGCGACAATTAGAAAACTCTCCAGAGTTGTAAGTACAATGACACTAAATGTGACTAATCCCGAATAATTGTTATAGGAGTTAATCGGAATTATTTCAAATTGCAAAAAATTGATTATGAAGGAACGGTTTGGGTGTTAAATTATAACAACCCTCAACCACTAATAGATCATACTATTCACATGCTAGAAAAACATGGAGTGAAGCGTGAAGATATGGTACTAACAGAAACACCAACTGCTAAAGTTGGTGCAATAGTAGTTGAGATTTGGCCATACGAACTTGTTATAGGAAGAGTCAGAACGACTCGCAATGATTCATTTATCAGCGGTACTGAATTTAAAATCGAACTAAAATTAGACGAAGATGGAAATTATACAGATAATCTTTGAAGAAAAAGAAAATTCAAAACATCATAATTGTTTCAATTGCTATTCTCATTATTGGATCAATTGCGGCATACAATTATTCAGTTGAACAAACCAAGCAAAGAGGCCTACAGTTTGGAATTGGATTAGAACAAATTCAAGAAGAGGTCCAAGAGTTACAAATAAAATTCTATTCTGAGAAAACTAGATGGGACGAAGGAGATATTTCAAAAGAAGAATTGTTCGAATACTATGAAAAACATTTGAAGGAGTTCAAAGAAATAATTCTCAAATATGATGAATTAATGCCGCCAGAACTGTTCAAGAGTTCAGTAGAATTGTTAAAGATCTCATCTAAAACTCAGTTAAAAAGCGATTCACAATTCATTGAATGGATGAAAACAGGAGATGAATCAGCAAAAGTAAGATCAGACACGCAATTTCAAGAAGCTTTAGAATATGAGATGTTAGGATTAGTTGAATTTTATTCAGCTAAAACAGGTGTAAAAAATTATGAGGAAAGAGAAAAGTTTCAAGCCCCGCAAAGTGGTTTAACACAAAAAGTCATTCAAGTAACAGATAATATGAAAAGTAGATGTGATAAAGAATTTAGAAACGAATCAGATGAATTTGATTCAGATAAAATAGAAATTGATTGGTTCAATTGTATCAATCAGGCAGAAAAATGGAAGATTAAGCATCTTCCTTAACGATAAAAATTTTCAAATATACTATCCAAGATTACTAATAACATAAGACATTTGACATAAACTTCTTTAAAGAAAACAACACAAATGAATTGTGGAAAAATTTTTCATCATTACAATTGTTTTTGTGGGATTAACACCATTAGCATTTGGAGAAGTATTTATCCAAAATGATCAGCAATACATTGGGGACGATGAAGCACTTCATATTGTTGGTGAAATTAAAAATAATTTACAAGTTCCGTTAAACCAAATTAATATTCACATTACTTTGCTTGATGAAAAGGGATACCTGATTGCAATAAAGGAAACAAGTTCCTTAGTAAATATGATCATGCCAGGAATGAAAGGGCCATTTGATTTAATTTTAACAAATAATGAAGCAAAAAAAACTAAATCGTATTCATTAGAATTAGATTACAAGGTTAGTACTCCAAAAAGTCAGGTCATAGACATTACTGAATCAGAGTTGTTTAAAGATAATTATAATAATTTGATGATTACTGGAATTGTTACTAATAGAGGAGATATCACAGCTAATAATGTGGCAGTGATTGCGACACTTTACGACAAAGAAGGAAATGTTGCAGCAGTATCCAGAATCCATCCAGAACCAGATTACCTTAGAGCAGATGATTATGTGTTTTTTGTAGTGACAATACCTGATAAAATTCAAACTAGTTCGATAAATGATTATACGTTGATTGCAGAATCTGAAGAATACGCAGCTGTTCCAGAATTTCCGGTTGGAACACTTGTTTTGCTAGTAGGTACACTGTTTGTATATATTGGGATCACAAGATATTCAGGTAGAATTATACCAAGCCTAATTTCTGTAACAAATCTAAAGTAGGAAAAATTTCTTCCATTAGTTTTATTTTTTTAAGAGGTGTTGGTTTTGAAAATTTTACTTTAAAAGTAATAGTCAACATATCTTGATCAGTGTGAGATATCCTAATAGAGTGAACATGACGGTTGGTTTGAGATAAGAAATTTTTCCATTTTTGCAAATGCTTGGTTACTCGATTAACATTTTGCTCTACTTCAGAAATACTAGTATCCAAATCAGTGTCAAATAATCCAAACTTAACAAGAGGAACCATAATCACTCCACCCAAAATTTTGTCATTATTTTTTAACATTGATGAAATAATTTCTTCAGGATTTTCTTTTGCGTGAATTTCACCATAATCAGGATCAAAATATCCTGCAATCAATTTTTTGGAATCATATATACGAAAATAACCTTCATCCAAGTCTAATTTCCACAATATCTAGAAAATAATTTATGAATAAATAAACGATTAATCAAAGACAATTAAATAAACTAGGAAAAGGAGAAAAAGTATGGTAATTTCTAAAGAGAATAAAGATTTCATCAATAGTTTAATTGATTACTACATTAGTGAATCAGAATCATATAGACAAATTGCAGAAAATTTTGTGCCAGAGATAGAATCTGTTCCAGACACAACATTTGGAATCATCACAGGGTGTGTGTATTCTGGATTTTTGCAAGCATATCAAAACCAGCAACAAACACCAAGTTTAGAAGATATGCAAGAATTTAATCAGATAATAAAAGAACGAGCCCCATTAATCAAAAAATCCATACTTGAATCATCTAATCTGCAAATAGATGAAAAGAAATCAGAAAATGAGCCTGAACAAGAATTGATAGAAAATAATTCATAATTTATTATTTTTAATTGCAAAGTTGTGATAGCAAGAATAATGAATTTCCCATCAAGACACTTCGTAGAAATATCTGTAAAGTGGTTTTCAAAAAACAGAAAATTAGTTACAGTTTAATGGCATTTGCAAGAAAAAAGAACTATGAAGGTAGATGGAAGTAAAATCATCTTTGGGCTTGGAGTGTCCTCAGCTGTGGCATTAGCTGTATTTGCACTATATTTCTCAATTCGTTAAAGATAAATCATTAAGAAAATCAAATAAAGTATTGTCGGAAATAAATGAATTTAAAATTACACAGATAGTGGATAGCACTCAAATGGTTCAATTGACATTAATTGAAAATGTTTCAACCGAGCCAGTTTCACAGAAACAATTGATTATAGAAAATGTTTCAAAAAAACTTGATTCAGAAACTAAAGAACAAGTTATGCCATTACTAGAAGCAATATTGCAAGCTCAACCAACTATTAATATCAAAACCTATCAACAAACACAAATCACAATAACAATGCCAAAATCAAGATATGTCAATATGGGAAGACCTCAAGTTGGAAATATAATTGAGGTGGATTTGAAAAAAATCTAAAGATGTGAATTTATCTCGTCAATTGTATGTAATGGTAGAGAACAAGAAAAATCCTTGCAAACAAAAACAGAAGTTTTATCTTCAAAAGTTTTTCCAGCAAAGAAAGGATATTCAGATAAATTTTTTAACTGAGTAGAATTTTGAATTGTTACTATAAAGGAATTAGGTAAATAATTTGTAAGAAGAGATTTGCAGATCTCAGAATTTTCTGTGTTGATAATGGTAATTTCAACGGGTTTTTGCAAATAGATTGAAATTATGTTAAGTAGATATCCAAATCCAAAAGGGTTTTCTGCTGCCATTTGTGCCTGGAATTCCAAAATTTTCGTAGCAATTTCAAGGAAATTTTGCTCTTGAGACATATGATACAACCTAAGCATTACAAAAGCAGAAACAGAATTTCCTGATGGTAAAGATAAATCATGATTGCTTTTTGGTCGAATGATTAGTTTTTCATGATTATCTGAAGTCATAAAAAAGCTATTGTTCTCAGAATCCCAAAAGTGATTTACTAAATGATGGCCTAGTTTCAAAGCTAACTTCAGATATTTAGGTTCAGGTTCAATCTCAAATACATCCAATAATGCATTAGCAAAATATGAGTAATCTTCAAGATATCCATCAATTTTTGCAGTTCCATTTTTGTAAGTCCGTAATAGCTTGCCATCCGCAAAAAGATTGCTTTCAATGAAGGCAATACATGTTTTTGCAGCATTTAGATACTTTGGATCATTTGTTACACGATAGCCTTTTGCAAATGCGGTAATCATTAATGAATTCCACGAAACCAAAATCTTATCATCCAAGCCTGGTGGAACTCTCATTGAACGAACTTTTAATAATTTTTCAGAGCATAATTTTAAAATCTCTCGAACTTTCTCTTCTGGGATTCCAAAATTAAACCCAACTGTAGAGATGTTAAGATTATTACACAGAATGTTATTTCCTTCCCAATTTCCTCCATCGGTAACATCATAATAAAGACAAAAGAGATCAGCATCATTTCCAAGGATTTCTTCAATTTCACTTTTCTTCCAAACGTAGAATTTTCCCTCTATTCCTTCCGAGTCTGCATCATATGCAGAATAAAATCCGCCTTCAGGTAAAGTCATTTCACGTAGTACAAAATTAAGTGTTTTTTGTAATACATCAAGATAAAAAGGATCTTTTGTTATTTGGTAAGCTTCTGCATAATTTACAGGAATCAAAGCATTGTCATAGAGCATCTTTTCAAAATGAGGAACCAACCATTTTACATCAGTGGAATATCTATGAAAACCACCTCCAATTTGATCAAAGATCCCACCCTTTGCCATTTTGGTTAGAGTTTTGAGCGCAAATTCATTGAATTTTGAGAGACCTGAAAGTTTAGCATAACGAAATAAAAACGAAACATTTGCAGCATTAGGAAATTTAGGAGCAGAGCCGAAGCCACCATAACTTGAATCGCCTAATTGAAACAGATTCATAGCAGCTTCATCAAGGATGATTCGTTCTAATTTTGACTGAACATTGTGAGTTTCAGTTTTTTGTAGTGCATCAAGAAAACTCTCAGCAGACTTTTCAATATCTTTTGGTTTTTCTTTCCATGCTTGTGAGAGTTGTCTGCAAATGCTTCCAAATCCTTTACGTCCATAAGTATCCAATACAGGAAAATAAGTTCCAACATAGAATGGTTTTTGATCGGGTGTAAGAAAAATACTCAAAGGCCAGCCACCTTGACCTGTTGCTATCTGACAGACTTTTTGATAGATATCATCAATATCAGGTCTTTCTTCTCGGTCAACCTTTATGTTCACAAAATTCTCGTTCATAAATTTGGCGACTTCTTCATTTTCAAATGATTCGTGTGCCATTACATGGCACCAGTGACATGAGCTATATCCAATACTCAGAAAAATTGGCTTGTTTTCATCTTTTGCTTTTTTTAATGTCTCATCATTCCATGCATACCAATCAACAGGGTTGTGTGCATGCTGAAGCAAATATGGACTTGTTTCATTAATGAGACGGTTTTCTGCCATAGTTAATTAAAATCGTTAGAATATTTGTACTTAATTGGTTTGGTTAGCCCCAGATACTTCTTCCTTCTGTTAATTCATAAATCCTAACATTGATTTTTCCAAGTAATTTCACTTTTGATTTGTGGGCTTTTTTGTCATGACTGTAATCTTTTTTTTCAACTAGTTCTTCCAGGCGTTTTAATTGTTCCAGGGAGAGTTTTTTGAATTCATTTTTTGAGTCTGAAACAAGCCGTAATAGTTTGACTCTTTCACGATCTGCATTTGAAATTTGAGTCATAGTATGATACAGTATCAGCCCTTTATTTTTCTAATGTGCAAATCTTAAAATTTCTTGCTTTATTTTTAAAATTATGGAAAAAATGCGAGCAATGGTACTTTCTGAATGTGCTGCAATTGAGACAAATCCATTGAAACTAACCGAAATAGACAAGCATGAAATTCAAAGACCAAAGGAGATTTTACTAAAAATTGAAGCATGTGGAGTTTGTCACTCACAGTTACACGGGATTGAAGGAGATTGGAAAGACATAGGAATTCCACCAACTCTTCCAACAGTTCCAGGTCATGAAATAGTTGGAAAAGTAGTTCAGATTGGAGATAATGTTACTAAATTCAAAGTTGGAGATAGAGCAGGGATCACCCCACTTCTTGAGACATGTAAAGATTGTCAATATTGCAAAGAAGGAAAAGAGAATCTTTGCGAATCATCAACAATAACAGGAGAATCTTTCAAGGGAGGATATACAGAATACATTACAGTGATAGAAGATTTTGCAACAAAGGTTCCAGAAAGTATGAAACCAGAATATGCTGCACCATTATTTTGTGCAGGAATCACAGCATACAAAGCAATCAAAGCTGTAGAACCAAAACTACATAAAAAAATTGGAATTTTTGGAATTGGTGGAGTTGGCCACATGGCAATTCAATTTGCCAAAATAGAAAATTGTGATGTAATTGCATTTTCCCGAACTCAAAATCATCTCGATGTTGCAAAAAGATTAGGTGTAATAGATACAATGACTTTTACTGAAAATCAAGATGAGTTTCTAGATAAATTAAAAGAAAAACATGGAATGTTAGATGCTGCTATAGTTTTTGCACCAGCAGATATTGTTACTGATACTGCGATAAAATCAGTAAAGAAGGGGGGATTGATTGTAATTGCAACAGTTGGAAAAAATCCAGCATTTATGGCATTTGAAGAAAAGACAATCAGGGGAACACTAATAGGTTCAACAAAAGACATGGAACAAGTCATAAAGATATGTGATGAAAAAAACATTGAAGTGATTTCTCAAACATTTCCATTAGAAAGCGCAAATGAAGTACTCAAAAAATTGAAAGATTCAGAAATTGAGGCAAGAGCAGTCTTAATTCCTTAACTTCGGGCTTAGATATTAGAGAAATTGATTTTTTGCTATGAATTGTAAGAGATGTCACCATACAGATGAAATACATGTTCTAAATGAAGATAGTAGTTCAATTATCAAGGCAGGTAAATGTCAAATTCCAACCTGTACATGTCAACAGTTCTTGGATCCAATTGAAAAGATTGATGAAGAACTCTTGTAACGATTCATATATCAAAATCTTTTCAGATAAGTTATGGACAAACATAAACCATCAGATGAAATGATTAAAGACCTGGACAACATATTATCAAAACTTAATGCTATGGAAATTGTTGCGTCAGATGATTATCAAAAAAATTCAATCAAAATTATGAGAGCGTTAGTGGAAGGTCAAATGCATTCAATCAATGAATTTCAGCATTTGAAAAAAGCAATTGACTTGTTAATGTTACAATTGTTTGATGTACAAAACAAAGTCAAGAGTTAAGCTTAGTATCACTCATTCCACAACCAGTGCAACGATAGAGAGTAGATTTTTCAAGAATTTTTTCAGGTTTCATTTCAAAACCACAGCAAGGACAAAAGAATTTTTCTGATTTTAAACTAGGTTCTTCTATTTTTCGAACTACATAATCAGGTTTTGATTCAGGAACATCAACAGAATTACAAGGGGGTTTGTAATGAGTCATTATCTTATTGAGCACATTTTGTCTATAATCATTACTTGATTCAAACATAGGCAATATTGCAAGATACAAAGACTTTTCAGTACCTGATTGTTGGACCCAACATTTGAAATGTAAGTGTTGAACAAAAAAAGATTTGTTATCAGTTTTTTCACAATCACCAACATAAACTATTTTGAAATTGTCCTTCTCTCTAGACAAGATTAAAAATACAAGTTTTTCCATTGGAGGTCCCCATTCATTAAGAGGAATAGGTCCAAGAAACTCATATTGAAGAATTTGAATGCTCAATAAAGGTATTTTCAAGCACTCTCTTTTCTTTTTTTCTCAAATTACCACAAAAGTATCACAATTTGATCGCAAAATCCAAACTTGAAAAGATTAAATTCAAGAGTCATGGATTTTTCGTAAATGACAGGCTATAGTAATCGTGCACAAGCAGGATTTGCAATGATTGTGGTTGCCGCAAGTCTCACAGCAATTGGTATTATAGCATTAGCAATTGGTAGTGATGTACTCTTTTCAGATAACATCCAAAGAGGTAATACAAGTTTTTTCAATGAATGCAAGGAGAATGACTTCAAATCAGATGGTTGTGAAAAATACTGGGATAGAATCAACAACGAGATCTCAGGAATTTATGTAGACTTTGATAAGTAAAACTAGTATTCGTTACTAAAGTCCTCTAACATGTTTTTATTTTTTGTTAGTTTATTCATTGCGTAAAATGCGCCACCAACAATTCCTGCTTGATAAAAGGTATACAAAAAAACACCTGATGATGTAGGATCAGACTTTGTGAAACTTAGAACAAGCATTGTAAAGAATACAAAGGTTCCAACAAATGTCACCATTCTATTTAAAAATCCAAAGTTCATTCCAACAATTCTTTTAGAAGCTGCTGCCATCAATGCAATACTTGAAATAATTAGGAAAGTTGCTCCGCCATTTACTGTGACAAATGCATTTAACCAAACCAAAAGTCCATCTTCTAAAATTGTAACGTTAGGCATTAGACTACCTCCGTTTATTGCAAAGTTTACAGAGCTGAACATACCACCAATAACAAAAAGGAATAAGAAGAGTTTTACAATTGATCTTTTTAATCCGCTGCGAATTTTTGAAGGGTTGACTGCTCGTTCTGTAATTCTAACCCCATAAAGAAATCCTACTGCCATAGCAGGAATGAACATGATATTGATCAAAATAGGAGATTCCTTGTTGATAGACTCAATTTGAGGGTGAAAAATTAGAAATAAGATAACTGCAAGAGAGGCTGCTGCACCAAACAATATTAACCCTAGATGTTTATAGCCGTTTGACTCAGAGACACTATTCCAATTGTACATTTTATGAATTCCTAAGAAAATCATTAAAGGCTAAATCAAAAAATCATTTGGTCAAATTATCAATTCTGTTTACCCTTTTTAGAAGAATGCAAATAGATTATTCATGAATAGAGTAAAACCACTACTCATTACAGGTACTGTCATCTTGATTTTTGGTCTAGTCTTTCATCTTCAAGGACAATCAATAATAGGACCAGAATCCTCTTTCATGTATTCCAACCCAGATTGGACAAGACACGGCATTCATATTGCAATAGTAGGAATTGTCATAGTTGCAGTAGGAATAGGAACTAGTATAATCAAAAGAAATTAGTTTATTACACGAAGGGTAATAGTGCTTCTAATTTTTTGGAGTTTTCTAATTTTAGATATAATTATTTCATTCATTTGTGCAGGAGTATCAGTAACAAATTCAGCAACAAGATCATAACTACCATAAGTTATCAAACAATCTTTGACTTCAGGGATCTCTTTTAGTTGTGAATAAAGTGATTGTTCTTCTCCAACTTCACAACTAATTAGCATGTAGGCTTTATCCATCTCAATCACATTTTCTTAAAAACACACTAACTTAAAGACATCTAAGAAATTATTTTATTAAAACAGATCTCAAAAACCTGCAAGTATTGGATCTTTTGGTTTCATTATTTCTCTTAACAAGATTGTTGCAAAAGAACCTCTAGATAATGAAAACTCGACGGTTGTCTTATGCGATGAATAGTCAGAACAATGTATTGCAGCTTGTCTAAAACCACCCTCACTACTTACCTCCTGCATCTCTTTGATGAAAAAGTCTTTGGGAGTAATTTCTTCTTGTTCTAATATTTTGGAGATTTGATAATCAAATCTTGTTTTTTTGTAGTATGAATATCCAACAAACGGTAATGCTAACCGTTGATCTAATCCTTTCACATATTTTCCAATAACTCCATGAAAATCAAAACAAACATCACTAGGTTGTGCTTCAAACAGATTTTCACCATCAGAAAAAGCTGAACTTAGAGACTGATTAAAGAGAAAAGACTGGTAGGCTTGAACGTAAAATCTTCGCAATGATATAGGAATGGAACGGATTGCACGAAGGGCATCTTCATGTTCAATCATTTCTTTTAGAACAATTCTTTCAATATCCATTTGATATGGAACCTGATCAAAATATTTTTCATAGTTTTCTTTATCAGAAAGTTTTTCACGAATCTCAGTATTTGCCTTTGAGTCATAAGGAGATGTAAAAGATAAAATCAATTCAACGGCTTTTATGAAATCTCTCTGCAAAATTGCCTTTCCAATAAGATGAGTTACTGGTCTTTTTGAACCAAAGCGTTGATAGCCATAAAAATTCAGAATTTTGTCATATTCAATAAAAGAAGATAAATCATCAGAACAATCAGAGATTTTTATTTTGAAATGATTTGATACCATGTCTTTTTTTGATAATGGTTTTTTTACAAAGCCAATTTTTTCAAGAGAGTACTTGTCAGTTGAAAAATTTTCGATTGTTCTTCCTTTATTTCCAGAGCAAACAAATTGCTCTGTTACAGCATATGCATCTTTTAGCCCAAGAGACTTTAAGCGAATTCCTTCTTTCCTAAAAACATCAGATAAAGCATGATTAGTATCAATCTTTTTCTTTTTTAGTTTGTATACGGCATAACCTTTTTGATCATTAATGGAGTTTTGTGCTCTTTGAGAAATTAATTCAGTTACTTGAAAATCTTCAGGCTCAACTCTAATTTTACCTCCAATTCCATCAAATTCTGTACTATAAGTGGTAATACCTATTTCAGAATCTAAATTTGGTATCACTCTATTGTCACTGTAACAAATTTGCTAATTGCAATGTCTGGAGATTGGGCTCCAAGTAGAATTTTGTATGTACCCGATATAGCATCTTCTGATGCTGAAATAGTTGTATGAATTGCTCTAGGAACATCAAAATCTAATTGAAATGTTTTAGGAGTATCATTAACAAGGTTGACATTCAAGAACTCGTGAGTTGTAGATAGAATTAATGAAACGCTTAACATGTTTTTTTGGGATTTAGGGTATATGATAAAGTTGAATTGTTGTGTTTCTCCAGGAGCAAGTGTTAAGGAATAGTATTCTATTTCGATTTCAAAAGGTAATGGAACAGAAGTGTCGACTACTCCAATGTTATTTTCTACCCATTCAGTAAACCAAATTTTTTCACCATCTATAGTAAAATCAAAGATTTGAGCTATACCACAATTATCCAACATCATACCGGTTCCAGGGTCACAATCACCCCAGTAAGGGTTCTTTGAAGGAATATGATATTCTACAAGAGATTGAGATTTTGGATCCATTACAGAGATATTGTTTGCAGTTTGTTCATTGAAAACAAGTCGTCCTTGATCATCAGCTTCAATCCAATAGGGTCTAGAAATTGGGGATTTAATTACTCCTGTTTGATTTCCATATGTACTAAGTTGGGGTTCAGCTGTAACATATTGAGTAAATTGTTCCGTGAAAGGATCAAAATTAAAGAAGAAAGAGGATGTAGTATCTGCTAACCAAATAGTTCCATCATCAGTTACCACAGCTCCATTTGGAGTTAATAATTCTGATGGCAACCGATAGAATTCAGTAAAGTCAATTACAGGACGGAATTGGTCATCAGGTGAAACAGAATCAAGATATTCATTTTGATTGAATTTAACTAAAAACCCATCTTGTTGGAATACCCAATTCGTAAACCAGACATTGTCATTTTTATCTATGGCAAAATCTGCAGTTACAGAATTTTCAAAAGGGGATGGAATGCTATAGAGTTCATTAGCAGATTGACTTAGATCCAAGAATGTAAGTTTATTTCCAGTAAAATCATTGATGATAATTTGAGAACCATCAATTTGGAGTCTTTGTGGTAAAGAGTTTCCATCAGACGGATATGGTAATCGCTCATATTTCTCATCAATAGTTGAGAATTTCCATATTGAATCAAATCTTTCATCAGTAAACCACACCGAGTCATCAGGTGCATAGTCAATTCCCCACATCATAGAACGTTCTCCTGGTGGCCACAAAGGATTGTCATACTCTGTAAATCTTTCAGTGGATGGATCAAATTTTGCTAGTTTGCCAGTATTTGTTTGAGTGAACCAAACATTTCCATCATAGTCTGTTACAATTGCTAATGGATTTGTGCATGGTGTTGGAATTGAGAATTCTTGAACATACTCAGTAGACTTTGCATCACCAGAGCCACAAAACTGAGCACGTTGTACATCAGGAAAATTATCTGCTGGAGTTCCAGTAATTGTGAACTCGGGATTATCTTCAGGCGGAGGCGACATCATGCTTTGCAGTCCAAAACCTGAAGTTATCATAATTCCGCCAAAAAAGAAAACTACTAAAACTCCTTTTTTCTTCATATCTCAAAAAATATCGAGCCGTGTTATATCTTATTCCCAACAAGTCTACAAGTTATAGTAATTTTAGATCACCAGTTATTTTATCAATCAGATTTTCAGGAGCTGGACCAATTGAGATGCAGGTTGTTGTTCCAGGAGCTATCTGCGTGTGTCCAGCATCTGTGACTTCAGACCATGGAAGATTCAAATCAATTGCATGTCTTTTTACTTCCTGCAAATCTTTAATATTGGAAACTTTAAGAACAACTTTCTCTTGTCCGTTCCACCATTCATCATACCATTCAGGGTGAGATTTTCTCACATGCTCTGATCCAAGAACGCAAGCATGACCTACTTGTGCTGCTATCTTTCCTTTTCCCATTTCAAGATCAGTTCTAACGACAATTACTTGTTTGATAGTTCCCATACATTAATCAAAAACAGGCTTGATGTAAAACTTTTGAGTTAAATAATTGACCAAGAAACAAAATCTATGAACTTTGATGTTGTAGTTGCTGGAGGAAGTATTGCAGGATTATTGTGCGCTAGAGAAGTTGCTTCAGGAGGATTTTCAGTACTAGTTATTGAAGAAGACTACGAGATAGGGACTCCTGAACATTGTGGCGGATTAGTTAGTATGGCAGGGTTAGAAGAACTAGGAGTAATCCCATTTAAAAAAAATTTGATTCATATGATAGAATCTGCTGAAATCACAGCACCAAATGGGAATAGTTTTACAATTAATTCAAAGAAGCAAAAAGTGGTTGAAATTAATCGAAGAGAGTTAGATAAACAAATAGCTTTTCAAGCTCAGAAAAATGGAGCAGTAATCAAAGTTAAAACTAGCTTTCAAGAGATTACAGACACAGGAATTAGAACAAATGAAGAGACAATTAATTGTAAGATTTTTGTTGATGCAAGAGGAGTTTCGTCACTTGTACACAAAGACAGAACTGGAATTTTATTATCAGCACAATACGAAATTTATGCAGACTGGATCAAGAAAGGAAAAGTAGAAGTAATTTTTGATCAAGAAAAATATCCAGGATTCTTTGCATGGATCATTGCATCTAATGAAGGTAAAGGCAAAGTAGGAGTTGCTGGAAGAGGAATCAATATAGCTAAAACATTAGATAAAATTCTTGAAGAAAAAGGAAACTATTCAACAATTAGAAAAATTTTTGCTCCAATCTGGATAAAAGGCCCTATTGCAAAGTTTGTAGAAGGAAAAACAGTAACTGTGGGAGATGCTGCAGGACAGGCAAAACCAACAACTGCTGGAGGAATTTTTACTAGCGGAATGGGAGGAGTTTACGCCGGACAGGCAATATCCAAATTTTTAAAAACAAATAATAGATCAGATCTTGAGCAATATCAAAAAAAATGGACAAAAAGATTTGGTAAAGAATTTGCAAAACAGGTATTTGCAAGAAAAATTTTGGAGAGAGTAGACAATAAAACAATCAACAAACTATTTGAGTCAATTACACCAGAGATCATAAAAGAAATTTCAGAAAAAGATGATTTTGATTTTCATACTGGTTCAATTATAAAATTACTAGGAATGAAAGGTTCAATTAAAACTGCACAAACTCTAATTGGTGGAGAGTTAAAAAAATTTCTGAGATAAAATATGCTCAAATTCTAAGGAAGGTATAAATGATGTTTACAGAAAATCGGGGTATGTCATCTACGATTTCATTACCAACATGTAGTTGTTGTCATAGACATATTATGCCTAATGATAAATGTGTAAAATTCAATTGTCCTGATTGTGGTGTTGATTTAATTTGGAGATGTCAAAGTTGCAGACAAGCAGCAAGAAACTATACTTGTTCTTCATGTAATTTTCAGGGACCTTAAGAAAATGGCTCAATTACTATTAATTGCAAAAATTCTTCCTAAAAACATAGATGTGGATCTAGATAAACTAGCAGAATCTATCAAGTCATCATTAAAAGAAGGAATAATGATGAAAAGACATGTCAAAGAACCATTAGCATTTGGATTGGAATTTCTTAAAGCAGAATTCATCTTAGATGACAAAGAGGGACAAATGGATTCATTAGAAAATTCTGTTAAATCGACTGAGGGCGTCAGCGAATTAGAAGTTCTCAATATGAGTAGAATGTCAGTTGACATGAAATAGGTGATTTTTTGGTACGCAAAGAAGAACCTTTGCAAATGCGAATTGGGGAAGCAAAGCAAAGAGATGTTGGAAAAAAACGTGCTAGAATTGGACCTGATGCCATGGATTTCCTTAAAGTTACTCCTGGCGACATTGTTGAAGTGATGGGTTCAAGATCTAGTTGTGCAGTTGTTTGGCCAGTAGATGAAGACGAAAAATTTCCAGATATCATACGAGTTGATGGACAAACAAGAAAAAATGTTGGAGCATCACTAAATGATATTGTAAAAATTAGCAAAGTATCATCAAAGATTGCAAAAACAATTTTCCTAACACCTGTAAATGATTCGGTTACAGCAGACAAAGAATTTATGGATTTTGTTAAAAACAGATTGAAAGGATTACCAATTACTCATGGTGATGAAATTTCTGTAATGATATTAGGAAATTCTATAGACTTTAAAATTACAAAAGCCACTCCAAAAGGAGTAGTTAAGATAGATCGAACTACGGATCTTAAAATTTCAACAGAAACTACAGTTGATAGAAAAGTTCGAGTGACATATGAAGAGGTGGGAGGACTTCGGGAAGAAGTTAAAGCAATGAGAGAGATTGTAGAGCTTCCATTAAAACATCCTGAGTTATTTGCAAGACTAGGAATTGAACCACATAGTGGAATTTTACTGTATGGCCCTCCTGGATGTGGTAAGACATTACTTGCAAAAGTTCTTGCCAGTGAATCAGAAGCTAACATGTTTTTTATTAATGGTCCAGAGATAATGAACAAGTATTATGGTGAAACAGAAGCAAAAATTAGAGAAATTTTCAAAGAAGCTAAAGACAATTCTCCAAGTATAATATTCATTGATGAGATTGATGCAGTTGCACCAAAAAGGGAAGAAGCTTACGGGGATGTTGAAAAAAGAGTTGTTGCTCAATTGTTAGCATTAATGGATGGTCTGACTGACCGAGGAAATGTCATTGTACTTGGTGCAACAAATAGACCAGAAAGCGTTGATCCAGCACTTAGAAGACCAGGTAGATTCGATAGAGAATTTGAGATATCTGTACCTAATGAAGATGGGCGACTAGATATTCTTCTAATTCACACAAGAGGGATGCCGGTAAGTGACGATGTAGATCTGAAAAACTTGGCATCAGAACTACATGGATACACAGGTGCAGACATCAAATCGCTTTGTAGAGAAGCAGCAATGAAGTCAATCAGGAGATATCTACCAGAAATAGATCTTGAAACAGAAAAAATTTCTTCTGAAGTATTGCAATCAATGCAGATCAAGTTAATCGACTTTTATGATGCAATGCATGAGGTAGTTCCTACAGCAATGAGGGAATTTTATGTTGAAAGACCTAAAGTGTGGTGGAAAGATGTTGGTGGATTAGATAATATCAAAAAAGCATTAACAGACAATCTTGTTGTGGCAATGAAGGAGCCAAACAAGTTTACAAAGATGGGAGTCAGACCACCAAGAGGAGCTTTGATTTATGGACCTCCAGGATGTGGAAAGACACTACTTGGACGAGCACTTGCAACTGAGACTGGTGCAAATATGATTTTGGTTAAAGGCCCTGAGATCCTTTCAAAATGGATTGGAGAATCAGAGAAAGCTATTAGAGAAATATTCAGAAAAGCAAAAGCAGCAGCACCATGTGTGGTAATTTTTGACGAACTTGATTCACTTGCACGTTATAAATCAGGAGAAGGAGGTACAAGTGACAATGTTCTAAGTCAATTGCTAACAGAGATTGAAGAAGGTATTTCTTCACGAGTCGTAGTAATTGGAATTACAAACAGACCAGATATTTTAGATAATTCATTGTTAAGAACAGGAAGACTAGATTTAGTTCTATATGTAGAACCTCCAGATGAAAAAGGACGATTAGAGATTATCAAGATTTTAACAAAAAAGATGCCATTAGCAAATGATATAAAATTACAAGAGATAGCAATAGCAACACAGAATTATACTGGTGCAGATTTAGCAGCACTTTGTAGAGAAGCAGCAGTTCAAGCGATGAGAAATAATTCGTCAAAAATTTCAAGTCAAGATTTTGCAAATGGTTTGAAACAAGTCAAACCATCTATTACTAAGGACGTTGATCAATGGTATAATTCTGTAAGAGAAAGTATATCTAACGTTGTACCCAAGACAGGAGATAAAGTATTCTACGGATAAAAATGGCAATTCCAATACGAAATACAGTATATGACAAGATTAAGGAAGTAAATTCCTTAACAGATGTTGAGCTTTTTAAAATCTTAATAAAAGAAGGATATGTACTTCCTGAAGACAAATTCAACAAAATACTTTTAGATTTAGAGATTCTTGGCCTTATCACAGTAATTTGGATTACAAAGGATGAGCGTAGGATAGAAATAGTTGTTGTTGAAAAAGAGGTAGACAAAATTGAAGAACAGAATAAAGAAATGATAGAAAAAGATTATGAAGCAAGTTTCCCAGGTTTTGAAAAATAACTACTCAGAATAGAGGGAAATGAAACGCAGCGTCCAATGCAACTGCTACAAAAATTATTGTAAGATATGGAGCAGTGACTTTGTATGCTTTCCAAGCAAATTCTGATGTAGGATTCTTTGTTAGTTTATAGTGATATGCAAGCATCAGTCCACCAGAGACTAATGCAATTACTGTGTAAATAATTCCCATTCCATTTGGAATAAATGAAAGTATCAAAGAAAAAGGAATTAAAATTATTGTGTTTCCTAAAATGTATTTTGAAGTTTTTTGCATACCAATGACAACAGGCAGCATTGGAATCTCAGCTTGTGCATATTCATCTTTAATCTTCATTGCAAGACACCAAAAGTGAGAAGGAGTCCAAACAAAAACCAAGAATCCAACTAAGAATCCCAATAGATCTATACTGCCAGTAGCTGCAGACCATCCAGCCCAAGCTGCTGCACTGCCGGCAATTCCTCCAATTACGATGTTTGAAGAGTTTCGGCGTTTTAGCCAAACTGTGTAAATGATCACATATGAGAAGATTCCAACAGCAATAAAGAAAGCAGATACTGGATTTAGAGCAAAGTAGCCATAGATTACAGAGACACAGCTTACAACTAATCCATAAATGAAAACATGAGATGCTGCCATTCGTCCAGAAGGGATAGGCCTTGTACTGGTTCTCTTCATTTTCGGATCAATGTCTCTGTCATAATAGTGATTTAGTGCACTAGATCCTGCAGATGCCAATGTTCCTGCAATAATTATGTGCAAGAATGACCAATAATCAAGTTCAGGTGCACCGTCAACTAGTTTACTTGCAGCATACATGGAAGTAACCGCAGTTATTACTAGAAGAACAACTATCCGAGGTTTAGATATCTCTATTATTTCATTAAATCCCAATTTCACTCTATTCTATTCCAAAGCCATTTAATTTCTTTGTCTACGTGATCCATAATGTTTCAAAAGGAATAAGTATCTCAATTCTTCCAGCTACTTGAATGAGTAATTGGGATCTCATGATGCCAGGAATGGGACTAACAGCCGTAGGCTTGGCAGGCGTTATATTGTCTTATGCTGGAATTGCACATACGTTCGTTGACGGTTTGCATGCTTTGAGTGGACTTGTCATGTTTATAGGACTGATTTTCTTAGCAGTAGGAATCTTAGACGGAGGTATTTCAACTAGTAATAAAGCGAAGGCAACGACTTTGATAGTTTTGGGAATTTCATTATCTTTTGGAGTATATGGTTTAGCAGTCATGGATTCATCAGCCTATACAGTCACGTTAGCAGTAATTTTATCGGCAATTGGATTCCCAGCAATCATCATAGCATATCTAGCAATGAAGCAACCAACTAAAGTAAAACCAGTTGGTTCCATTGTTTCAATTGCAGCAGTAACAGGAATTATCATGTGGTTAGCATTTGGATTCGTGAGTCCAGACACAGACATGATTCCTCAACAAATTGGAGCTGTAGAGCCAACCAAAGAATTTGTGTTAACAGGGCCAATCTTTGCAATTCAAATTTTAGAAGGATCAGATCAAGAAGGAAATCCAGATTATAAACCGGATGTCGCAGTTGTTACACAAGGATATACAATTGAATGGACAAATCTAGATTCAGTTGTACATACAGTAACTAGTGCAGTAGACTTTGGGGAAACATTTGATTCTAGTTTAATGGATACAGGAGATATCTTTACTCTAGATACAACTAATTTGGAAGTAGGAGAATACGAGTATTTGTGTATTGTACATCCATGGATGGTTGGAACTGTTAACGTAGAATAGATTTGCAGAAAATTATTTTATCACAATCAGACAAAAAAATTCTAACTGAACATGCAGAAAATGAAAAACCCAATGAATCATGTGCTATACTATTTGGTAAAGATAGGCTTGTCTCAGAAGTATTTTTAACAAAAAATATTGAGGAATCATCAGTGAATTTTACAATTTCAAATGAACAGTTAATTGAAGGATACAAGATTGCAGAAGAAAAAAAGGTAGAAGTGATAGGTATCTTTCATTCACATCCTAATTCAGATACATATCCATCAAATACGGATAAAAAATTCATGCGTAGTAATCCAGTAGTATGGATAATTTACTCTGGCATTAACAAGGATTTCAAAGCATATTTTCTAGAATCAGATATAATAGAAATTCCAATTGAAGAGAGATAATTTAAGATTTTAAGCTAAACGTGGCACTTTTACCATCCGTATTGTTTAGAACAGATTTGTCTGGCGAAATAATTTTGCCAAGTACATTTACAGGAGATGCAGGAGTAATTTCGCCTGGTTTCCCAATAGGTGTAGAACCATAAAACAAGCATATTGCTTTTCCAGTAGGCCAATATGCAATATCATTTAATTGAACCAGTGACTTTGCATTTTCTTCGGGTTGTGTAATCGGAGATTCTGAAGTATAGATTTCATCGCCCCAAACATTCAGATCAACTGTAAAGGGTAATTTTTCAATAAAGTCATGAACGGTTTTGGGGGAATTGGTATCATCTAATTCTAAAATTATAAGTGATAAGTTTGGAATTTTGACTTGAACTGTATATTTCATAAATTTGTATAATCTTTGAATTAAATAAGACCTGTGAAACAAGTGTTATTTGAGTGAATTTTGTGCTAAAATATAACTGGCAAGTCACAAAAAAGAAATAAATTATTTAATTTCGCAACAACATAATAGAATAGTTGAAAATATTCATCATTTTTCTGTTATCTTTTACAATTTCAATTTCTCTAGCATTTGCAGAAGAATCATCTCAAGGTTGGGAAAGACTTGCAGATATGCCTGAAGTAAGATCTGAGATGGAATCAGTTGTTATTGATGAGAAAATCTACGTCATTGGAGGTCTAAACAACATAGGCCGTGCCACAAACTCTGTGTTTATTTTTGATACCAAAGATGAATCTTGGAGTACTGGAACTCCCATGCCTTTAGCGTTGCATCACGCAGGTGCTGCATCCTATGAAAGTAAGTTGTATGTTGTTGGAGGTTATTTTGAAGAATGGATTCCATCTAATGCTTTATTGATTTATGATTCTGTGACCGATTCTTGGAGTAATGGTGCTGAAATGCCAACTCCTCGTGGTGCATTAACTGCACAATTTGTTGATGGAAAGCTATACGCAATCGGTGGATTCAATGAATTTACTCGTACTGAAAACGAAGTTTATGATCCGGTAATTGATTCATGGAAGACAAAATCTCAAATGCCGACACCAAGAGAACATCTTGCATCATCCGTATTAGATGATCAGATATATGTTATTGGCGGAAGATCTGGGCAATCAAACGTAAATGCTAATGAAATGTATGATTACATTACAAATACATGGAAGACTTTAGAATCAATTCCCACAGCTAGGAGTGGGTTAACGGCATCAACTCTTAGTAGTGCAATCTTTGTTTTTGGTGGTGAAGGTCCTTTGTATACATTTGAAGAAAATGAAGCATACATTCCTGGAGAAGGATGGTTAACACAACAGCCAATGCCAATATCTAGACATGGTTTAGCGTCATCTACTGTTGGAGAGAACATCTATCTGATTGGCGGTGGAGTAATTCCAGGTTTTAGCTATAGTGCAATTACTGAAAAGTATCACAACACTATTGTTCCAGAATTTGGGATACTTGGATCAATAGTTTTTGCAATATCCATTGCTATAGTAATTTTATTTACAAAATCTAAAATCATTAATTACATTTGAAAAACTAACAAATTTTGTTTATTTTTGGAACTCCAATACGGTTATGAAAGTGTAGTTCTAATGTTTGGAATTTTATGAATTTTTGAAGAAATTATTTTATTTTGTATCGGAGTATAGCTAAAACTGAATTATGAATTTCTAGTTTTTTAATAATTTTTGGAGAAACTGCAAACTCAATTTTAGAGGACATATTTTTTGCAATTTCCAGCATTTTCATTATGTTTTTGAATTGAGAATTGGTATGATATTCTGCAGAAACAATCAAGGTATCTACGGCTCCAATTTCTAATGCCTTGTAAATAACATCATTTCTTTTCGCAGTTAATCCTTCTTTGAATAATTTTTCGTATCTTTCGATAATTTCTGTAACATATTTTCTTCTATGTTGGTACAAGTGATGGATTATTTTCTTATGAACATCGCTTATTGAAGTGGAAAAAGACAAGTTTTCTACAAATCGACATTTTTTTGCCAATTCCGAGTCAAGTTCACCATAAAATTCTGTTTTTGCAAGACCAATTCCGCCCAACAGTATTAACTCAGAATTGGAATCCATCTTTTTGACTTTATTTGCAACTTTCTTGAAGAAGACATGAATTTTGGTTTGTCTTGCTCTTAGAAATCGCCCTTGACTCTGTCCTCCTTTTTTATGTCTTCCGCGTAAATCAATTCGAAGTCTAGCTTCTTGGATTATCTGACTCCCATAAAATTTCTGGATTCTGGCAGATTTTTGATCAAGCGTTACTAACAAAACATCATAATTGGTTTTGAGAATATCACGGAATGGTTTGATGTATGGTCTTTTGCTTACCATGTAAATATAGGGCAGTTTCATTGAGGTTCCAATTTTTTTGGTGTTTACTTTTCCGTTCTTTATCCATCCAAAAATACAAAGAGTTTTTGTAAACTTACCTACCGAAGAAGGATTCTCTCTAAGATCTGTTATTATTTTTTCAATTTCTGATTCAATTATTTCAAATGATTCCTTCCTCTTTGTATCCCGTAACAAAGAGATAGTTTCTTGCCCCTTACCATATTGATAGTATACTGATACACATGGAGAGTCAATCTGTTTTATCTCATAGAGAAACTGGTTTAGTGATAACCACTCAGTTACGGAGATCTCGGAGGATATCAGATTGTTTTTCACAAGTTTTGCTTTTTTTCTTTCGTAAATAACTGATACTTTTCTTTATTGATATTTTGCTCCACTTTTTGAAACACTTGCAATCACAGTCAAACATTCTTACATTTCCCATGCACTGAACATCGTGCTCATTATAGCATTTCTGCATAGGCCCAAAAACAATCTATAAATCCATATTAAATTTCTTTAAATGTGGGATCTTTGACTGGATTACTGTTGGTATTTACTAAACCCATAATTGAAATTGTAAATGTTGTAGCATCAGCTACAATAGATCAGAAACTAGATCTAATCGAAATTACAAAAAAATTTCCAGATACTGAGTATCATCCTGAACAATTTCCAGGATTAGTATTTAGACTGAAAAACCCAAAGACTGCAACTCTAATTTTCAGAACAGGTAAAATGGTTTGTACTGGATCAAAATCAGAAGAGATGGCAGTAAAGGCAGTAAGAACAGTAGTTCAAAAACTAAGAAAAGAAGGAATTAAAATCAAAAAAGATGCTGTTGTGACTGTACAAAACATTGTTTCGTCAATAAACCTAGGAGGACGAGTTCATCTTGAACAAGCCGCAAGAACATTGCCTCGAAGTATGTATGAACCTGAACAATTTCCGGGATTAATTCATAGAATGGTTGATCCTAAAACAGTAATTCTGATTTTTGCATCAGGAAAACTAGTCTGTACTGGTGCCAAAACTGAAACAGATGTCTATCGCTCAGTTAATAATCTTCATAACATGCTTGAGGAAAAAGACTTGATGATTTATGATTAGACTTGCATTATATCTTTCAACCTTAATAATTAGCTATAAATTACATCACTCTAGCTTATAGAATAATAATCTACAACGTGAAACAAATGTCCATAGATATCCCAACCTTACTAAAAAACAACAAAAATAAAATTATTCAAATAAGACTCAGAGAGAACAAGACAATCAGTGGAATTCTTCAGAATTTTGATCTATTTCTTAATCTGACACTAGCTGATGCAGAAGACATTTCTGATACTAAAGTAGTAAAACTTGGAAAAACTCTTTTGCGTGGGAATAATATAATAACAATTGTTTTACCTGAAGAATAACCGCAGGTATTATTTTTTGATCAAGTAATCAAATCCTTCCTCGATTGTAGGTAGTTCATATTTTTCGATTTGTTCCTCAACAAGCATTGCAGGAATTGATTTGCTTTGGATAACTTTTCTATGTTCCAATCTTTGCCAAATAACATTCTCTGGAGTAACAAAGTACACTCCTTTGATGATGATTTTTTTTCCATATTTTCTTGCCATTTCCCTGAGTTTAGAAATAAGACTACACCTCATTTCAGAGCCCAAGTTAGTTCTGTCAATCACAAAATTCTTGTTGTTTTTTATACAATACTCGATGTCCTCGTAAAAGTACTTTGTAAATTTCTTGAATAAGTGTATTGACTGTGACATTTGAAATGCGTTATCATAACTTACTCCAAGTATTCTTGCCTGTTCTTCGACATATTTGTCTGTGGAACAAATTACTTGACCTAAGGTCTTGGCATGGGTTGACTTACCACTTCCACTTAAACCAACTAAGATTGTTGTTAACATTTCTCGTCAATACCATAAACATTCAATGTAACATAATTCTATCTATCTAGATGACCATAAAATTCTGAAACTGCAAGCCGTCAAATGGTCTTTGTGTTTTTAATCGTATCAAATGTTCAATCTTGAAAATCCTTAATATACTCAGAGTGATTCATAAAATCATGAAATATTGCCATGATTGTTTAACTCCGATCAATAGTTATTCAAAAGAAGAGTATTGTAAAATTTGTAAAAAAGATAGAGCCCTTAAACAAAGTACTACGTCTTAGAACTAATTTTCTAATTAAACTATCAAATGGTATTTTTGCATTAGCATTTTTTTATTATGGATTTGAGGTTTAGTCATTGATCAATTATTGGTGATACAGCAATATTTGCTATGTTGATTAGTGGTTTAGATTAGACTATTGTAATACGGAAATTAATTAAAATTTGCCATTTCAGCATTACTCCGTAAAATATTGTGTTTTTCCAGAACCAGTACAAAACTTTCTACCAAATTAACGGGGTAGTATTCCAACCTTGTAATCAATCAAAAAATCAATTCTACCTTGCCCAGAATCGTCGTTGTGTCTCCCATCAGAAATTATAGTTGCGTTCTTTTCAGACTTGCTATACCTACAGCAACTCTCACTTTCATTGCAGGTTTCTATCTATCTCTAAGACAAATTCATATCATTTCTCAATTTTTTAATTTATTTTCTAAATTTTGCTTGTGTTGTAATTTGACTTCCGTCACTATCCTAATTCTTCAAAGGCATTTTTATAACAATTTGGGTTTGCTTTAAGTTGGGATTCCACAATTGCTTTTGAAAATTTGTGTACGGTCATCATATGTTTTGGAATATCATCACATTTTTTTTTGCAGGTCTTGCACATGTACTTCATATCTGGTTCCTAGTGTTTTACCAATACTATACAACTGTTTGTTTTTTCCTCTCAATGACATAATTAATGTAATTCCACGCACAAATAATCATAATTCAATTCAAATATTTCAGAAAATATTATTGTGGATACAATGAGAACCAAAATGATACCATTATTACAAATTCAAACAAAGTAAATTATCAAAGTTGCTAGCCTGTAAAGATGTTTTGAATTAAATATCCCTTTTTTTACTAATAATCATGGAAATTCACGTATATGATACCTATGTCAAAGCAGCAGACGGTCATACCATGCATTTTGATGTTATCACGGGTGAAAAAGATCACGATAAAGCAATCACATATGGCAAAGACTGGTTAAAGTCAGTTGGTGAAGAAAATGCAGAAATGACAACAAACGAATGCCAGTTCTGCCATTCACAAAATGCTCCAGAGCCTGTTGAGAAGGCAATTAAAGAAAGCGGCTACTTTATCCAAAAAATGGAAGGTTGTCCTTAAACACTTTTTTTCCTTTTTCTAAAAGACTATATTTTTTAGATTAATTGATGTAGAGATAGTATGTCAGAACACAAGTATTCAAAGTGGACAGTAGAAGGAGAGAAGAAAACAAAATGGATTTGTGGTTGTTTTCAAACAGCAGATGACTATTTCAAATTCTGTAATACACACAATGAGACTCTGAAAAAAGCAATTCAAGCTCAAGTTGATGAATTAGATATGACACTGATTATTGAAGATAAAGATTAGATAGCAAGGATTGAAACAAAGGCAGATACAAAAACAATGGCAATTGTATTGAGCAATTTAATTACAGTGTTAAGTGCAGGTCCTGCAGTATCTTTGTAAGGGTCACCAATAATATCACCTACAACTGAAACTTTATGTATTTCAGAGCCTTTCTCTCCTC
>JACZTB010000040.1 GCA_022573895.1 Nitrososphaerota archaeon | reverse complement strand
TTGGAGGAGTAATCAAGCCTGGCCAAAGTAAGCACTTTGTGCTTTTGGACATGCAGGACTTAAGATCAAATAATGGGTGATCCTGTCTTTCAGGAGTTCGTGGGTTCAAATCCCACCTCCTCCACTACTCTATTTTGGATGTTTGATTCCTCTAGAATTTAGAACTTCGTAAACATCTGGCAGTGAGAAAACAAAGCCAACATGTACACAATTTTTTTCTTCACAGAGCTGGCAAAACAGTTCTCCTTTCTGAACTGCAACTTCTGCAATTCTATTTTTGATATTATCTTTTAGTATTACACGATCATCATCAACAGAAATTTTTTCAATCTTTGGAGCATATCTTGCAAAGGTCTTGTCCTTTTGCATCATCTCCTCTAACATGTAAGTTACATAACCTGAAAAACTGTTGACACCTTTCATTGCAAGATCATCTTTACTCTTTAGAAAGACGTCATGGAATTTGTTATAAACAGTCTCTGTAACGGTGATTGATTTGAATCCAGCTTTTGGCAATTTACTTTCCTCTTACCGTACATTAAGGTACCCACGTATATAATGTTTTATTTTAAAAAAGTCTGTTCATGTAAATGGAAATTAGTCTTTATACAATACATTCATCCAAAAGCACTATGGGTCGAGGCTATTCAAATGAAGAGATGAGGCAAAAACTGATTTCTGCTTTAGAGGATTCTGAGACTGGAATGTCTGGAGTTGAGATTTCTGAAAAAATTGGTGTCAATCGAATTACTATGGCAAAATATCTCAAAGTTTTTGCAGTAGAGGGATTGCTCAAACAAAAAAATATTGGAAACGTTACACTATGGTTTTTAGAACCAGAACAAAAATCTTACAACTTTCCTGATGATTATTTCAAAATAACACCGCAATACCTTGATTTTTTAATCAAAGGTCATGAAGACCAAGTTTATTCTCTAATTCGTAACTGCCTGTATTCTGGAGCAAAAGTAAATCGTTTGATACTTGAAGTAATTTTATCTGCCATTAATTCTGTCAGGAATTTGTATGATGATAGCAAGATTGGGACGGCGGAGCAAAATCTCCTTAGAACCACAATTTCTAAATCTCTTCAAATCTTTAATCAGCTACAGGTTGTTTCAGATCCAAAAAAGAACGTGATTGTATTAGCAGCTGATACACAAAGCCTCTTGCTTTCTGAAGCCGCATCATCTGCTTATCATTCAAATGGATGGAATGTTTCTCATTTGGGTGACATGTCTTCGGTGATCAATGTCTTGTTTGATCTTGATTTTCAAAAATTGATTGGAAAAATCTGGAAACAAAAACTAGGTATTTTGATAGTAGTTGTATTCTCAGAAACTAATGAAAGTCTGAGCTTTTTTGCGGACTCGATAAATCCTATAAAAGAAAAATCTGGAAAACATATGAGATTGGTACTTTGTGGAAAAGTATCCAAAGAAACCAAAATTGATTCTGATCTATTTTCTGAAAAACTTGAGGATATTTTGCAGTGGTCTCAAACGGTATTTGAAAATATAAAATAATGGGCCCGATGTGATTCGAACACATGACCTTTCGATTTCTGAATGCTTTATCAGTCGAACGCTCCAGCCAAGCTGAGCTACGAGCCCACGACAATTCTCTAGGCAGGAGTCATTTAAGTTTAATTTTCTTTCCACTTGATTGAACAACCAATTGACGGATCAAAATCTTTTTCAATTTTTTCGCCGGACAATAATTTTTGCATGTTGTTAATCATTGTCTTTTCTGTAACTGTATCATCTAATTTCATGGCATTGTCAATTTTTCCATGAAAAACTAACTGTTTTTGACTATTGAACAAGAATGGATCTGGAGTGCACATTGCACCATATTTCTTGGCGACCTCTTGTGTTTCATCTACCAAGTAATCAAATCCAAATCCTTTCTCTTTTGCTGTTTGTTTCATAGCATCAAAACTATCTTCAGGATAATCCATAGAATCATTACTGTTGATTCCTATAATGGCAATTTCTTTTCCAAATTTTTCATAGAGTTCATTTAGTGCATCTACTTTTGCTTTAACGTATGGACAATGATTACACATGAAAATTACTAGAATTCCTTTGTAATTATTGTAATCATTTAGCGAATGTTTTTTGTCATCAATTCCCAATAATTCAAAATCAGGTGCGATATCCCCTGCTTTCAATTTGACTTGTGATTCTAAAAGTACCATGAAGAAACAATCTTGTTTTCAAATAAAATCCTTGTCACGAAGACAACAATTAAAATCCACACATCAATTATTTATCATATGGGCCGGTAGTATAGCCTGGTAGTATACCCGCCTTGCACGCGGGGGGTCACGGATTCGAATTCCGTCCGGTCCACTTTTTATTATTCACGATCTATGATGAATTTCAGACTTCTGGATGGATTTAAATAGGATTAGTTACGTTTTCACTTTATGACAAGTCCTGCAGATGGATGGCCAGTATTTATTCCACTCATTGTTGGTTTAGCTCCAGGTTTGATATACTGGATAGCAATTACCGCAAAGAGAAAATAAAACTTACATCTCTTTATTATTTTCTATTATTCATTTTAGGTTAAACGTAGTTACCTTTCTTGTTCACTATATGATATGATACACAAAATTAATTACTATTTCAAAGAAACTTGTATGCAGAAACTTGTTCTAAGTGCATTTTTGATTTTATTTTTAGTTCCATTTTCACAAGCATTTTCTCAATATACAGATAATGCTCAAACGCTTTCTGTATCTATAAGAAATGAAACTCCTTTTGTTTATCAGGATTCAGAGGGATATACTGTTGCAGTTGGATTAGTTGAAAACAATAATTCACTCGCTTTTATAACCAATGTTAGAATTCAAGTAAACTTTTTTGATAATTTTGATCCTAAACCATTACAAGTCATAGAGGGTAGAACAATACTGGAAGTGATTCCTCCCAATGGACAGTCTCCATTTGTCATTCGCTCTAATACCCCAAATCCTAACATTACTCAGGCATCAGTATCTCTTTTGCCATTTGATATTTCAGAACCAAAGGAAAAAGAACTTAAAATATTTTCTACTAAAGTCTTTTTAGATTCCTCATTACACTTTTCTGGAGTTTTGAAAAATGGAGGAACTCCTATTTCTGACACTAATGTCTATCTTGCTTTCTATGACAATTTTGAACCTCCAAGAATTCTTAGAGTATCTACAATTGAAATTGGCGATGTAGATCTAAATGGTGATGTAGTCTTTGAGTTTAATGAGCCAATTGATTCTAGGTCTATAGGATTTTTACTGTTTTCTGAATCGGATAAATTTTATTCTGATTTTGTTGATGTAAAAATTCCTCCTCCTCAAATCTCTACAAAATTAGTAACCATTTCTGATGTGACTGTGGAAGATACAATGGGAAACAAATTATCTGAAATCAAAGTGGGGTCAACTGTTTACATAAAAAGTGAAACTTGGATACAGTTTGCTGCAGATCAAAAATCTAATGAAACTGCATATACCTATTATGTACAAATCAAAGAGTCTGGAAAATCACCCTATGTTGAGTTTATTGGAAAATTTGATGGACGATTCATTGGGACGGGACCTGAATCTCAAACCATAGACTGGATTCCAGAAAATAAGGGATTATTTTTCATCGAGACATTTGTTTGGGATAGAAACAATATTCCGATAGCGGAACAGGGTCCTATTGTTCTAATTATTGTAAACTAGAAGATTCAAAATCTAATCATATCTTAAAAAATTACATATACTTTAAATTCAAAAAGAATGTTCTGTACTGAGTGTTAATTAATAGATTTAACAAAATTTTCATTATTTCTGCGATCTCATTATTTCTCGTAGCTTCATCAGGATCGCAGGCTTTAGGCTATGGTGCTCCTCCTGCACAAAGTAGTGCTAACAATTACACTGTAGAGATATACACTGATCAAGAATCATATAATCTTGGAGAATCAATAACATTTTCTGGAAGTGTCAACAAGTATGATGAAAATAGAAATTTACGGATTTCAATCTTTGATTCTAATAACAACTTTATTTTGACTAAGAAAACTTCAGTCAATACTGATGCTACATTTTCCTATAATATTGTACTAAATGAGAAATTTCATGATGGAAAATACATAGTCAGAGCCCAATATGGAAATTCAAAGGTAACTGTAGAAACAATGTCATTTGTGATAAATTCCAATGGTGCTATCCCTATTGAACAAAAATTACCTACTAGTGCAAAAATTCCTAATTGGATTAAAAGTAATGCTGGATGGTGGGCAGATGGTCTGATTGATGATAATTCATTTGTCCAAGGAATTCAGTTCTTGATAAAAGAAGGATTGATGAAAATACCTGCTACTATCCAAGGTTCAGTTTCTCAAGATAACCAAATCCCTGATTGGATTAAAAGTAATGCTGGATGGTGGGCAGATGGTCTGATTGATGATAATTCATTTGTCCAAGGAATTCAGTTCTTGATAAAAGAAGGATTGATGAAAATATCAAATTAACATGAAACGATTTTAATTAAATAACAAACATATTTCAAAACAAGTTTTTTAGTGAAATTTAGACCCAAAACATATCCAAAAAGTAGGACTTTTAATCACTTGAAGCTATTTTTAACCTACTTTACACCTAAAACTTTTCTCAAAACAAGAACTTTAGCATAATTTACACTCAATAGGTACAAAAAAACTAGTAGATTTATTTTCAAAGAACTCAATACATTTGCATGTCTGAATTTTCTCTTATTGCTACTGGTGGCACATTTGACATAATTCATAGAGGCCATCTAACTTTACTTTCGGACGCATTTGCAATTTCTGACAAAGTAATCATTGGATTAACCAGTGATGAACTTGCTGAAAAAAAGGGAAAACTCCTTATCAACAAGTATGAAAATCGACTTGAGAATTTGAGAGCAGTTATTTTGAAAGAATTTCCAAACTCTTCATTTCAAATTAGTAAACTAGACAATGATTTTGGACCTGCTGTTTTAGAGGAAGGAGTAGAAGCTTTAGTAGTTAGCGCTGAAAAAAGTCATCAAGGTACTATTCTAAACCAACTTAGAGCAGAAAAGAAACTAACTCCTGTTAAAATAATAACAGTTCCAATGTTTTTGGCAAAAGATGGCACAAGAATATCTACAACTCGAATCAAAAATTCTGAAATTGACACGGAGGGAAACTTGCTATCAATTGACTAATAGCTTGTCTAACTTTGAGTAATTGGAATAAAACAAAATTTTAGAATTGAGTCTCATGACAATCATCAATTACATGATGAGAAAAATTGATACTGATATCTCAAATCTGAAACAAGGATTACAACCTCAAAATCTCTCGTTTTGGTATGGTAAAATTATCCAAGAAACAATTGAGATGGCACCTCCTTGGCTTGAAGATAAAATCAAAGTTCATCAAGATCCTATACTTACAATGAAATTTAATTTGGATATTTCGAAACGTGCGGTTAGATATTTTATGATTGTAGTTGACAATAACTTAGATGATATGCCATATTCAACAAAACTCTATTTTCTCAAAGTTCAAGAGATAATATCAAATGAAATGGATAAATCTCTAGTTTGATGCGATTTTTTTGTTTTAGGCACAAATTAAAGCTCTAACTATCTATATACAATAAATCTAAAATTTTTAGTATAATGGAACTTTACAAATCAAAGTATTTTGAAAGAAAAAAGTCTGGAAGAATTTACAACCGGGAAAACCAACCATCTCGTTCTTTTAGAAATTCCAGAAATGATAGAGGTTCAAGATATTCAAGAGATGATAGAAGAGAAGAATCTACAACTGTAACTTGTGCTGATTGTGGTACTGAATGTCAAGTTCCATTTGTTCCAAGAACTGATAGACCCGTATACTGTAGTGATTGTTTCAGACAAAACAAACCACAAGATTCAGGAAATGATAGATATTCCAGAAATGATAGATATTCCAGAAATGATAGAGGTTCAAGATATTCAAGAGATGATAGAGATACACGTTTAAGTAGAGAAGATCTTGGATCTAAAAAATCTAAAACTAGTAAATTTTTGAAAAAACAGGATAGTTTCTATTCCAACGGCTCAGAAAAATTCTATGTATCGCTAAAAGAAAAATTATTTGAGATTTTGGGAGGAAAAGTTTGTTCAAGTTGTGGATTCAGGGATGAAAGAGCTTTAGGGTTTAGTCACATATCTAATGATGTAACATTTGATAATATTACACGTGGAGGGACTGCATCTTCATGGGGAAAATATATCTCAGAACCTACTCTTGCAAGGGAAGAATTAAAGGTATTGTGTTTAAACTGTAACAAAATTATGCAACCAATATCAAAACCAAAAGAAGACAGATCAAAACTCAAAAAGAAAAAAAGTAGACACTTTCCTAGATGATCTTTTAAACCAACTTTGAGAACTTGTTAACACTTTAATTATAATAATTGTGAGATCAAATCATGGATGGCGATGCTAAAGCATTAACAATTTCCTTGGTTGCTATGGTTGTAATTGTAACACTATATGCTGTGTTTACTCTATAAATTCACTCTTTAACAAATTCTATATTGTATTCTAGAATTTTAGTGGAAACTAGATTATGTTCTTTGTCAATTACTGATTGAATAAAATCCGCAAATTTTTCAACATTTCCTTTATCCTTTAGTAAAATACTATGAGCAGATTTATCCTTCAGTAAAATCACCAGTTCGTTTTCAACCATATTAAGGATTGACGCAAAGTAGGTTTCTTTACCATCCTTTATGAAGACTAAACTGGCAAATTTCTGAGCTTCATATTTGTCGTCACAGGCAATACTAATTTTCATTTATCATCAAAAAGAAATTGTTCTATCTGGTCTTTTGCTTTTTCTCTTTTTTCTTGATGAACTACAAGAAAATCGTTAATTTTTTCAATTAAAATTACTTTTAGTTCTCCTGTAAGTAATTTTCCAGATTTGTAATCTTCATAGATTGACTTTAACTTAATGTCATCTGGCTCAAAAAATATTCTAAGATACTGGTATGACACATCAATGTCTGGATTTCCTCCAAGCTTTCTATGTTGTGCAATATCTGGCTGTCCTCCTGAAAATGCATATTTGTTAATTTTCTTTTTTACTACATTTGGTGCATCAGTAGTGTAAATTGTTCTATTTTCATCAGAAGCTGACATTTTTCCACCTGGTCCTTCTAAACTTGGAATCATTATGTTGTGAATTAATGCAGGTTTTGGTTTTCCAATCTTTGATGCAATGTCTCTTGTTAATCTAAAGTGCGGATCTTGATCCACCCCTAATGGAATTAAAACTGGTTTGTCTTCAATGAAACATGGCGCAGACTGTAATGAAGTATAAAAAATCATACCAATATTTGTTTCATTTGTAAATCCAAATGTTGCTTTTGTATTTGAAAAGTTAATTTTCTTTGCTACTTGAGCTGCAATTGGATATAGAGTTTTAATATTTCTTGTGTTGATGATAATTTTTGTTTTTTCTGGTTTAAATCCTAATGCAATAAAATCTAGGGCATTCTCATATGCAAATTTTCTAGTTTCTTCTAACGTCAGGTCAGGTTTTGAATAAAATTTTTCATCATCTGTTAATTGAAAATACATGTTAACATCAAACTTTTCTTGTAACCATTTTGCAAAAACCCACGGTACCAAGTGTCCAATATGAGTATGACCAGAAGGGCCTCTTCCAGTGTATAGAAAGAATTTGTTACCTTTTTCATAATCATCAAGAATTCTGTTCATTTCTCTATGAGAGAAGAAAATGCCTCTTCTAAGCATGAAATGGTCTTCACCTGTAACTTTTTTGATCCTCTCTTGTAGTTCTGAAGAAATCTTCTCAGTACCAAATCTCTTGATTAATTTATCATAATCAATATCTCCTTCAACATGCCAAGGAGTTACAATAAAGTCATCAGCTGACATTCAATCTGACTTAGGTTAAGGTTTAAAAAGTCTTTTTCGAACTTTTACTATTGTCGCAAGTTTTTCATGATATTGAAAAAAAAATTATCACCTCTCTAAAGGACAATCCAAAACAAACTCCAGAGACACTTGAAAAAAATACAAAACTTTCACCAGATCAGATTAGACGAGGAATTGAATGGCTTAAACTGAAAGATCTGGCAATTGTAAATGAATCTAAAACAAGTATATTTAGTTTGGATAAAAATGGCATCGAGTCTTTTCAAAAAGGATTGCCTG
This sequence comes from Nitrososphaerota archaeon, assembly GCA_022573895.1. Taxonomy (GTDB): domain Archaea; phylum Thermoproteota; class Nitrososphaeria; order Nitrososphaerales; family Nitrosopumilaceae; genus Nitrosopumilus. The sequence continues at coordinate 5,588 of JACZTB010000040.1, read as the reverse complement.
AGAGACGATTATTAAATTTACTAAAGGACGGCCCCAGAAAATTATCTGATTTACAAAAAGAACTTGGACCTGTTTTTGGGTCTGCAATAGGATTATCTAGAAAAAATAATTGGGTTGATGCATCCTCTGATCAAATTTTGCTAAAAAATTTTCCTTTAGAACTTCCTGGTGAAAAAACTATAAAACAAATTGGAAATAACAAATTACCTCAAGATAAAATTGACAAAAATGATTTATTGGAACTTTTGAAAAGACCTGATTTTATAATTGAGAATGTGATTAAGACCAAAGAAATTTCTTTAACTAATTCTGCAAAGTCAATAAAACTTTCAGAATCTTCTGGGGCAATAGATGTAGAAGCAAAAGTACTAGAAGTTTTTGTTGCACGAACTCATCCATTAAAAGACACCATTGATGAAATTCGTGAAATATTCGTTACATTAGGATTTTCAGAAATCAATGGAAACATGATTCAGTCAAGCTTCTGGAACTTTGATGCTCTATTTACTCCACAAGATCATCCTGCAAGAGAATTACAGGATACATTCTATTTAGATGGTATTTCTGCCAAAAAGATTGCAACTCCAGAACAAATTAGAAAAGTTTCTGAATCTCACAAGAAAAATTGGCGTTATCATTGGGATATCAATGAAGCAAGAAAAATGGTTCTAAGAACTCATACTACTTGTGTTACAATAAAACATCTAGCTGAAAACAAATCTGATGAAGCTAGAGTTTTTTCATTAGGTCGTGTGTTTAGAAATGAAAAAGTAAGTTACAAACATCTTGTAGAATTCAATCAAATTGAAGGAGTCGTTGTAGGAAAAGATGCTAATCTGAGAAATTTAATGGGAATTCAACGAGAATTTTATAAACGAATTGGAATTACAAAAATAAAATTTTGGCCTACATTTTTCCCATACACAGAACCATCGCTACAAACTATGGTGTATAATGAAAGGTTGGGAAAATGGGTTGAACTATTTGGAATGGGAGTTTTTAGACCAGAAGTAACTAAACCTCTTGGAATCACTAAACCTGTTTTGGCATGGGGAGGAGGTATTGAAAGAATTGCAATGCTAAAGTATGGTCTTGATGATGTGAGAGAGTTTTACAATAACAACTTGAGTTGGTTAAGGAGTGCTAGAAAATGCCAGTAGTTGAACTATCCCATATCCACCTTCAAAAATTAGTTGGTAAAGTTACAAAAAAGCAAATTTCTGATTCTTTGCCATTTCTTGGATTAGATATTGAATCTGAAAACAAAGACCTAATCAGAGTTGAATACAGCCCAAACAGACCTGATTATTCAACCGATTTTGGAATTGCACTTGGATTACAAGGATTGCTCCAAATCAAAACTGGAGCAATTAAACTGAATATCAAAAAATCAAAAAAGTACGTAATTTCTGTAAAATCTGAAGTATCAAAAATTCGTCCTTTTGTAACTGGAATTGTTGCAACAAATGGAAAAATTGATGATAAAACAATTAAACAGTTTATGACCCTGCAAGAAGATCTTCATTTTGGAATAGGAAGAAAGAGAAAGAAATCATCCATAGGAATTCATGACTTAGATAAGATTATTTTTCCTTTAGTTTACAAAACCACTAATAGAAGTTTCAAATTCATTCCATTAAACTCTAAAAAAGAACTTTCAATTTCTGAAATTCTCAAAAACACTGATGTGGGAAAAGATTATGGTTCAATACTTGGAAATTCCTCACAAGTGCCTATAATTTTAGATGCAAATCAAAAAACAGTATCTTTTCCTCCAATAATTAATGCAGCAGTAACGACTGTTACAACTAGAACAAAAAATCTATTTGTTGAGGTAACTGGAATCAATAAAGAAGATGCTGAAGATATGCTTTCAGTTGTTGCAACTATTTTACAAAGTGCAGGTTTTACTTTAGAATCAGTTCAAATTTCTGGAGCAAAAAACTCTTCACCAAAACTTGAACAAAAGAAAATGTCTGTAAGCCCTTCCTTGATTAATCAAACCCTTGGTTTGAATCTTAATAATTCAAAGATTATTTCATCATTAAAAAAATCTAGGATAGATGCATTAACTAAAGGCAAGAATATCATTTGTACAATTCCTGCATATAGATTTGATATTTTTGGACCAATGGATTTGGTAGAAGAAGTTGCTTTAGGATATGGAATTCAGAATCTTGAACCTACATTGTCACCTTCTCAAACACTTGGCCAAAAACATCCCATCTCAATTAGTTTACAATCACTTTCTTCTATAATGACTGGATTAGGGTATATGGAAGCTCTAAATTCTAGCTTAACAAGCAAACGAATTCTTTATGATAATGCACAAAGAGATTCATCAAAAATTATCTCAGTTTTAGATTCCAAAAGTCTTGAACATACTATTCTTAGAGATTCACTACTTCCAGGATTAATTGATAGTCTAGCAAAAAATATTCATGAATCATATCCTCAAAAATTATTTGAGATAGGAACTATTTTTAATAAAACAAATTATGTAACTGAAGAGACTCATCTTTGTGCAGTAAGCTCTCATAAAGATGCAAACTTTAGCGAGATAAAATCTGTTTTACAATCTGTAATTCAATCAATATTTGGAAAAACTGGTGAAACTAGAACTACTACTTATCCAACTTTTGAAAAAGGACACGTTGCAAACATCACAGTAAATGGAAAAATTATTGGAATCATTGGTGAAATTAGTCAATCTACTAAAAACAACTTTAAGCTAAGAGAATCAATAGTTTCCTTTGAAGTAAAACTACCTGATTAATATTTGACTAAGTAGACTACTGTATGCCCTAAGAGCAACCATGCAGACGGATTGGGATGATGTCGATCGTAATGATACCAGTGATTTCTAATTCACCCAGGCATGGCACATTGAGGGCAACCCCGGTTTCAGAACCCAAGGAGGTTTTGGCTAAAATACCAATGAGATTGTGCGAGTCAGAACCGGGGAACAATTTCATTTCCCAAAAATTGAAAAACCATAAAACATCCATTACTAATACAGAAAACTGAAATGGCAAATTATTGGTTGGCAAAACAAGAACCTAGTGGACCAAGAGGATATAACTTTGAACAACTAAAAAAAGAAAAAACAACAGTCTGGGATGGGGTTCATAATAATCTTGCATTAAAGCATATGAGAAAAATGAAACCGAACGATCTTATTTTGTTTTATCATACAGGTGATGAAAGACAAGCTGTAGGAATAATGCAAGTCACTTCAAAACCATTTCCAAATCCAAAAGAAGACAATGAACATTTTATTGTTGTCGATGTCAAATACAAAAAAACGTTGAAACGCCCTGTAACTCTTTATGAAATGAAAAAAGAAAAAAAATTTAAAGATTGGGAACTTGTTAGAATTTCAAGATTGTCTATAATGCCTGTTCCAAAGCAAATTTGGGATGCGATCTTGAAGATTTCTCAAAACTGAATCTAATAGGTTTATTGATATAGTCGATTTGTTTTATTAATTTATGGCAACAGCTTATGTTCTAATAAACTGTGAACTAGGTTCAGAAGAAGCTATAATTCAGCAACTAAAGGGTTTAGAAGGTGTTAAAGAAGTTCATGGAACTTTTGGCGCATACGATATTTTGGCCAAGATTGAATCAGATTCTGTGGAAAAACTCAGAGAAACCATTACTTGGAAGATTAGAAAAATTGAAAAGATTCGTTCAACTCTTACCCTAATGGGTATTGAAGGCCAGACATAAACCATCCCTTTTCTTATTATGATTTTACATTTTATTTTCGTTGTAAAAGAAGAAGATCGCGAAAAACGACAATTTGAATTTAAATATGTTCAAAAAATGAGCCAGTTCTACAAGGTATGGATTAAAGAAAAATTTGGAAAAGATTATGAAATTCAATGCGATGAATTGATTACAAAACCTAGAAGTATTTTTCAGAGACTTGATACACACACTCTTCTACGTGATCATGAACAAAGAGGAAATAACATTTACCATTTCTATCTAACTCATTTCAGACCTTTCTGGACTGATTGTACTTGTGAAGGATATCACGCTGAAAATTTTGGAATGGTGTTTTGGCAACGGCCTAAAGGATACAATGATTCATTATTTCTTGCAGAAAAAAACTGTACTACAGTATCTCATGAATTACTACATGAATTATTACGAATTTCTAAAAACAAAAAATTCATTCAAGAAGTTCATGACATTTGGACAAAGCATCTATTTGAACAATTAGAATTTGAACAATACGGTGAAGATTTTCAAAAAACTAATGGAAAACCTATGTTTCTAACAATGGATACTTCACAATTAAACTTGTAAAACAATCTTTCAAATTAACACTTTGTAACAGAATAGATGTTGTTTTCAAAGTTTGCTGTTTTGAAATCTAACTTGTTTTCAGGATCATTTGTTCTTGATTTACTCAAGTTTTCAAGTTCTACTAATGCATCCCCCCTAAAACCTACTGAAGAACCATAAATTGCATCCATTAACATTGTTCCATGCTCTCCTTTTTTAATATCATCTACCATTTCATAAAATCTTGCGGTTTCTTTTTTGTTAACAGGATTTCCAGTTACTTTGTTAATTGCAACTGCAATATACATTCCATTATTTTTTACTGCAACAGGAATTTTGTGATTTTTACCTGTTTCACCAGGGATTGTTTCGTTGACTAGAACTTCACATTTATGATACATGCTTGAAACATATGCATAGAATCTATATTGTGCATATGTTCCTGCATCATCTTCTTTACAACCAACAAAAACTCGGTGCAGCAGTTCCAAAGCCTTATCATTCATACTTTGTAATCTATCATCAATTCTACCTCTTTCAAGAAGATCTGATTTACATTCTTTTGCAATCATTACTAAAATGAAATCAGGTAAATTGTAGTTTTTTAGAGCAGAAACAAATGCCCCTGCCTGTGACATACCAAATTTTGGAAAACCTTTATTGACCATATTTATACCTTAATTTAGAAAATTTACAACTCCCCAATATTCAATAAGAAAGCTACTTTTAGCTTATAATTGTTAAGAATTTACATGCTTATTGGAATGATTTTTCAAGTTTAAATTGTAAATATTAAATTCAGGATAAATTTATCGCATCATATGGAAATCGAGACTACTCCAAAATTTGTTTCAAGTATTTATCTAAAATTAAAAAAAAATATCGTAAAATATAGAAATATAGTTGGAAGACCACTTACACTTACTGAAAAAATTTTATCCGGCCATCTTAATGAAATTAATAACAAAAGTTTTACTGGTGGAAAAGATTATGTTTTTCTAAAACCTGATAGAGTTGCATTACAAGATGTTACCGGACAAATGGTAATGCTTCAATTTATGCAAGCTGGACTTAAACAAGCATCTTTACCAACAACTGTACATTGTGATCATCTCATCAGAGCTGAAGTTCAAGGTGATGTTGACATGAAAGTTTCCCTTGATGAGAATAGTGAAGTTTTCAAATTCTTACAATCTACTGCTGCAAAATTTGGATGTGGTTTTTGGAAACCTGGTGCTGGAATAATTCATCAAGTAGTTCTTGAAAATTATGCATTTCCTGGTGGTTTGATGA
>JACZTB010000073.1 GCA_022573895.1 Nitrososphaerota archaeon | reverse complement strand
ACCTCATTCACAAGCATGCAACTGGTGTTCCATTGGAGATGCTGTTTGCATCATTTGGAATGAAGATTACATCAGACTGCATAATATTGAGTTATGATGAATCTACTGACATCAAAACTGGTAGGTTCTGTACTGGGCAAGACCAATCCTTGGTGTTTTATGTTAATGGAGAGGAATACTATGACATATCTCAGTATGTGCTTGAGCACAATGACCGAATACTAGTATCCTTTGGCGATGCTGAATCAATCTCAGAGCATCTTACATATTTGGAATCTTTGAGAATTTTAGATATTCCAAAAAAGACTCTACCAGCTTCTGGAAATGTATAATTTTCTGACTCTAGCTAAGAATTAAGAATTTTCAGGTATGTGATACTAACAGGTTTGAGTGGTAATTCCTAAAGGAATTCCTTCAAGCCTTGCTTCAAAATCTCGTTTATCACTTTAGAAAAGCTAATCGACTTATTTGATTCTACCATTTTTGTTGCCTGAACGTTCCTAATTCTTGATTCTATGCGTTGGTCAAGCGAAATTGTTATTCTTCGAGTCATGTAATCACTTCATCAAAGAATAATGTCTTAACTAATTTAGATAGAGTGTGTCTCATTTGAACAAACAGGTCTTTTCATACCTGAGCCAAATTTTCACTCATGAATTTTTTAGATTAATCTAAGAATTAAGAATTTTCAGTTTTCTTTATCGTCTTTAGGCATGGTCATCAACTCAATACTTACTTCATCAGCTTCTACATGCCTGTCTAGTCCTCTTAGTGCTAATTCCTCAGACTGAAGTATCCTAATTTTATCATAGTATGAAAGATTTTGAGGAACATCTTTTAAAAGTTCTAAACAATATTTTAAGAGTTCTTCAAATTTTTCGGTTTCATATAGTTCATTCATAGTTTTTTTAGCTTCCTCTATAGGTTCCACAAATTGATCATAGTTTCTATCATCTAAAAATTTTAAATTAACATTTGATACGAACTGTTGCCGAGTCTTTTTATCTTTTAAATAGCCATTTGAAACACAGAAGAAACTAGAACGTGTATATGAGAATTACAGTTATTCTAGATGAAGAAATTGTGAAAAAGCTTAGGAAGAAACAAGCAAAGCTATTGCTAAAATCAAGAAAATATGTAAGCTTTTCATCAGTTGTTAATCAATGCTTGAAAAAGTGCATTTAAAGATAAAACGTAAATGAAAAATAAAAAAGGATTAGTGATGTTCCTTCTTTAACAGCTGCCAAACACCGATTACGTTTCCTTCGGTGTCTGATATTCTAGAATACAACCCAAAGTCTCCAATTGGTATGGTAGGCATCACTATCTTACCGCCAGCAGATTCAATCTTCTTCAGGTGTTCCTCTATGTTTGGAACATCAACCACTATTACAGGATTCTTGCCGGTCTCGTCCCTTTTGAGCAAGCCGCCATTGATGGCACCAGGTTCAACAGGCTTCATGTTTTGGTCGGAATTGCATGTCTTTGCAATCCAGTAATCCATGTCACCAAACTTGTTTATCTCCCATCCAAACACCTCGGAATAAAACTTCTGGGCGCGGGCTTGGTCATCAAACGGGATCTCAAAATGAGATACTTTGTTCATTGTATGATCAGCTAATTTTGATAAATATTAAGACTTGTTCCAGATTTACAATAAACTTTGAATTAAGAATCTTCTTCGTCTTAGACTCCTACTGCTTTGATTAACTCTTTGTATTGTTTTGGGTATTCTTTTTTGAATCTTTTCAAAAATACACGGCCTTTTGTTTCATCATAATGCCCATCTTCATCAATTACGTTTTGCCACCAATTATCAATTCGTTCACAATCTTCTTTTGTCAATATCAAAGATTTATCCAACCTAACTTTTCCCAATACCACATATTTTCAGGTTTATCAAAGAATTAAGAGTTTTTTCGTATTTTTCCATTTTGGAGCTGATTTATCACAAAAAATTCCCTACTCCTTATGGATTTTCCTAAACAAATACCAGTATGATTGGAAGCCGAACCAGAATGTATGTACCAATTAGACCATGGAGGAGATCAGAAGATGAAGAAGAGGATAACAATATCGATTGATGAGAAACTAATTTGGTTTCTTAGAAACAAACAGGCAGAAATGATGTTGGGACTAAACCAACCGGTCAGCATTTCAGGTGTTACCAACTTTCTCTTAAACAAAGTCCTGAAAGCCGAGAATATGGTTAATTCGGAATTAGATTCGAAATTTGTCGATCCAAATGGAATGCGTTCCAAGTAGACAAAATCTAATTTACGGTTCATATCAAATGTTAATTCTAAGAATTTTCAGGATTATTATCATTTAAAAAACTATTTTTAATTCAGTGTATTATATCGACTACAAATGGCTAAACTTCCCGATGAATTTGTAAAAATGGTTGAAGATGATATTGAAAAAGATGTTTTGCCTAACTTAGAAACGATGTTGCAGAGTCACTATCCACATCTTGAAGTTGCATACAGACCCACAGACCCAGAATCTTTTCTTTTTGCGTATGTGATAGGCGATTTAGAAGCGAGTTATCATAAGTTGTTCATTCAAGATTATGGTTTGGGAGAGTATAGTGAAGATGAATATTTTGCAATTCATAGAATGATTACAGTGTACAAGGAACAAATTATGGCAATAGTCAAAGAATTTCTAAAAAATGGATTATCTAAGGATTAAGAATTTTCAGGATTTAGATCCGATTTACTAGAAATAAAAAAAAAGATTCTAGAGCGGTTTAAATCAATAGAATGTTAAATTAATCTATGAGTTCTTTTTATAGAAAAAAGGAAAATAATTGTCTGCATGCAAAGATAACGACTGATTTTGAAACTAGAGAAGCCATTTGTGGCTATTGTGGGATGGTTATGAACAGAAAAGCACGGCGTCGAAAAAAATAGGCCTATCTCTTGTTTTAATCTATATTCTAGTCCTGAATTTAACAACAGTTCGTATCAAATGTAAATAAAAAAAATAATTAGTTATTTTCCAATTTGGCAATTTTTATTTTAATAGAATCAAGCATATCTTGATAGTGGATCATCAATGATTTGTCTTTTTTACCTTCACCCCAGTCAAATTTAGAATCAACCCTAGTTTGATACATATCTCTCAATATGCGTAATTCTCTTAATTCGTAGAAATCATTTCTCTCTTCAGACATAGATCTATAAGGAATTAGGATTTAGAAAAACAGTTCGTATCAAATGTAGGCGGAAGCCAACGATGGAGTATTCCAGTGTGATACTAGATCAAGCGTCCACAACTCAAAGCACAATGTCAGCTTCCGTGTTTCAAATAGCTATTTCAGAGATAAAAAGACTCGGCGACAGTTCGTATCAAATTTCAATGAAATTTGCTTAATTTTCAAACGGTTTAAACAGTTTGGAAGTAAAAGATGGATCAGTATTTATTTTCATCAATTGATATATTTTGTAATGGTAGATGCTGAAGTTGCAAAAGATCAAGGCCTTTCCTCAGGAAAGGATTATG
>JACZTB010000072.1 GCA_022573895.1 Nitrososphaerota archaeon | reverse complement strand
AATATAATCTGCTGATTCATCTGACATGTATTTTCTAGATTAAACTAAGAATTAAGAATTTTCAAGTGTGGTTAATGTTTAAAAGAACTGAAGTGCATTATAGTGTCCGAGTGAGGAATTCATGTTGTTGTATAGATATGAATTATCTTATACTCCCTCACTTGGATTTTAGCATTCTATTGGCCTGAATCTGTTTACGTAAATCGAAGACATTGCTAATCCAGCCAATTGTTCTACTTCATACTAGGGTTTATTGGATTGTATTACTTAGTACGATTTGCACCATACAGGAATCCTGCCATCATAGAGATTAATGAGGTTAACATAAATTGCCAAAACAAACTATCCATAAAATCAACTTCGGGATTTGAAATACTAACAATAGTGTAATAGGTAACCATTCCTACGGAAGTTAAAAATAAAACAAGAAAACATGCCAATGCAGCTCTTTCAATTCCTGAAAGCCTCTGGGCTCTTGGTTTTCTTTTCTGCATTTTACCAACTTATCCCAGTTCCACATCTTCTACAAGAAGGTGTGTTTTTTGCTATTGTTAATCCACAGTTTGGACACTTGTAGATATTAGTGTCAGGATCGAAAATTGCTTTTAGTAAGAGTACACCTAAGGCTATTGCTGCTAGTGCTACCACCCACGACATTATCTTAAGGATTTATGAATTTAATTTAAAGTTGATCAAAAGATTACCTGTAATCAAAGAAGCTATTTTCAAGTGTGGTTAAAGAAAAAATTTGTTATAATCACTTCATTGATTCAGGATCATCAAGGGGTTTCTTTTGTTCTAATTTATTGATTCTTTCTAATGCACTGTTTAGATCAGTCTGCATTTTGGCAAATCTATCACCCGTTTTGTTGAATCCAAGTAACACACCACGAAAAATAATCAAATCCATCATAAATCCAGTTAATTCAGATTTTGTAAAATAATTTGTCGTTGAATCGCAAATCCCTTTCATATAAGCATCCATTTCATCCAGTAGTTTGAAAACATCCATTTCATCCAGTAGTTTGAAAACATCCTCATCGGATTCCATCCTCTTTGCAAACTCTTCAAACTTTTTCTTTACTTCTTCAGACATGAAGTAGAGAGGTATTGTTCGTTAAAATATCTTCAAGATTAATCAGCTAAGAATTTTCAGGATTATATTCACAAAATGTTGTTAGGGCTTAATTACGTAAGTGTGAAAATTACAAGCCCTGCAGTTACCAAAAGAACTATGACTATCACTGTGTTTCTGGTGCTGTCTAGAAGTCTACCGAACATTATACTATCATAACTTTAGTATGAATTAAGAATTTTTAGGATTTACAGTTCGTATCAAATGTAAATTCTAAGAATTTTCAGATTTTGGATTATGTTTTTTACAATAATAATGTATTCTAGTTACACCTTTATCTTCATCCCATGTAATACTTTGAGAAGCTGGCTCACCGCATTTTTCACAGACATTCATAAAATATGTCATTCATTCAAACATTTAACAATTAAGAATTTTCAGGATCAAACTAACATGTCTCAATATTACTTACCATAGTATTGTTTTAAGAAATTAATCAAATTTCTTCCTTCAGGTCTATCAGAAGGAAACCAAGAATCTACATTTGAAAGACAATCATCTGTAATGAATTTTTGATGAGCCCTATTCATTTCTACAGTACTTTCTGAATCAAAAACTCCCTTGCTGATTAAATCATCTGCGAATATATCATAAAGACCCAGACATGGGTTTATCTGTTTTGATATTTCTGATGAAACATCATCACCAATTTGTAAATACACAGCGGTTGCCCCTAATGTTATTGCTACCAAAACTCCAACTATAATCAAAGAGTTTTTTCCCATGAATTTTCTTGCTCAAATTAAGAATTAAGAATTTTCAGGATTAAACAAACTTTCTAACTCTATGAATTACAACGGCAGGAAGTACAAAATACATTCCCACATTCAACAAAATAAGACTAATCCCATATCCTAACACTTCAGCTTCAGAATCCATGTCGACATAGTTTAGGAGTGATAATGAAGATAGCAAAGGCGTGATAGTTAACTTCACAATCTCTTTGAATACTGGATTTTCACGTTCTAAATCTGCTATTCCAGGACTAAATGAGTAATAGAATTGGTTGAATGATTCCATAAAGAAACGACCTGATTCAGTTTGTAGTAGTGAATTATCTCTGATTTCTCGAAGTTGTTGTACTTGGGGTGATAGCTCAGAACCAAAAGTTGCAGTTGCGATAAGACAACCACCACCTCTTGAACTAGTTGTGGCAGTAGTTTGAACTTGAGATTTTTCTACTGGAGCGTCTCCATATCCCAAGTCCGCAAATCCGCAAACACGATCTAAGATAGAATAAAGTTCCCCAAGTTGGTTATCAACAGGTGATTCACCTAAATCTGTACATGAACTACGCCATCTTTGTGCTTCTTCTCCAAGTTGCTCATACTCTCTGTAAACATTTGAACATTCAGAATTGTATAGTGGGGTGTCCATGTAATTATCAACGATAAATCTACCATGTTCTTGACTCTCTTTAGTATTCAATCCTTGTGAAATAAGGTCAAATAATAAATCATAATCTCGAAGTGGGGTGGGTTTACTAAAAGTAAACTTTTCACCATCAACGTCTAAACAAATTTCTTGTACTGCTTCAGCAATTTGCTTTTCATACTCCCTAAAGCAATGCTGCATTTGTTGATTGTGTTGGTATAGAGCTTCACGAACTATTTCCACGTACTGAGGATCGTTTAGACCAATATCTCCTTGCATTCGAGGGTCTATTTGTGGCTCTTTGATATTGACACAAGGATTTGGAATCTCTTCTCTAGCTTGTTTCTCAGCTTCACTCATTTTAATCGAATCCACGATCTTTTTGTATTGATTCTGATCTATGCCCACAATATTGTAAATTTGAAGAGATGGAAACTGTTTGTCAAACCATGGTTCATAACCATCTTCTAAGTGAAGTCGTTTAACATAATACTCAGGAGATTTTGAATTATCTGGAAATCCTTGTACATGTGTTTCCCTATACCCCACTACATCTTCTATTGAACTATTTGGAAATTGAGAATCAAACCATGATTTGTATTCAGGTTCTGTATTGTATCTATCAATGTAATACTGGGGAGATTTTTTGTAGTCAGGAAAATTTTCAATGTGTGTTTTTCTGTATGTATCCACAGCTATAACACAATTTATTCCATCAAAAATCATTTCTGCTGTACATACTTGTTCAGGTTCTGGTACAGGTTCAGGTTCTGGAGTGGGTAGAAAATGTGAAGATGCAAAAACAGGAATTGTAAATAATGGAATTAGAAATAATGCGATAAGTAATACTATCATTCTATACACATGACAAACTAAGAATTAAGAATTTTCGGGGTAACTTGAAAGGGTTTTCATAAACCATACAACTTCTTGATGATCTTCAGCTTCCTCTTCAACGCCTTTAGGTATCGGTCACAATAAGATAGAAACAATTCATTATCAGGTCCTAATTTCTCCAT
>JACZTB010000039.1 GCA_022573895.1 Nitrososphaerota archaeon | reverse complement strand
AGGCGATGCAACATTTGGAGTTGATGAAACTACTAACGCAGAATCAGAGAATATTCTAAAAGAGGCTGCTGCTGTTGCAGAGAGTTCTGCAGGTCAAATGTTCCCTTCAGTTCCAACAGATACTCAAGAAGTAACTACTTCTAAATTCCTCTAATTTTAAAAGTAATTCAAATAACCTTAGATTCTAAACTCTTTTTGTTTTAGATACAATCTTTTTAATTTTTACTAATTAAAAAAAAGTCAAATCATCGCTATTAACACTTACGATTTTATCCTGCGACATTCTTTTTATTAAAAAAACTTTAGGATTCGCAATGCAAAGTACAAAACTTCTAACCGTTGTTTTTTCAATGATTATATTTACTGGTATAACTGCCAGTAATGCTGCATTTGCTGAATCAGATGTTCAAAAAACACTAGATTCAATTGCAGAAATTGAATTTAGAACTATGACTGATTTTCATACATATCTACCAGATTCCCAAATTAGCTTTAATGTTAGTTGTAATCAACTTGCAGGAGAATTTGCTATAGGTTTTAACACATCTATTCAAAAATCTGACGGTAGTCCTGCAGATGTGAATGATGTACGAAATCTTGTATTTTTACAGAGAGGATCATCTGATTTAGGTGCATTCATTGATGCAGTAAATACAGGTTCAGATAGACTAAAACTCACTGTAGAAGTATCTTGTGCAAAATTATTACCGGTATCCTTGCCTACTGTACCTGATGTACCAACTGAATTCAGTGTTGTTACAGGGGATCAACAGTCCACATTAACCTGGGAAGAACCCCTGTTTGATGGAGAATCCCTAATCACCAAATACCAAATATCTGCTATGCCAGACCCACGTACTGCAGCAGCAGGTAATGTATTTGCTGAAACAGAAGACACCTCATTTACTTTTGGTGGGTTAGTTAGCGGAATAACTTACAAATTTCAAGTTAATGCAGTAAATGATGTTGGTCCAGGAATTCTTTCAGAAATTATTACTGGAACTCCACTTGCTCCATACGTACCAACTCCCGTACCAATCCCAACTCTTACATCTGAGAAAATATCTGTATGCCATAATGATAAAGTAACTTTACATCTTCCAAGTCAAGCAGTCAGAGTACATTTAGAGAATCATGGTGACTATTTAGGTGAATGCTCAGATATTACAATCCCACCATTAAATCCTACATCAACAATATCTAATGTATCATTTTCTTACCCAACATCACCAGAACCAAATGATCAAGAAGCCAAGATACTTCAACGAGAAGCTGACAAAGCTCAGAGGGAAGCTGATAGACTAGCTAAGCAGGAAGCTGACAAAGCTCAGAGGGAAGCTGATAGACTAGCTAAGCAGGAAGCTGACAAAGCTCAGAGGGAAGCTGATAGACTAGCTAAGCAGGAAGCTAAGATACTTCAGATAGAAGCTGACAAAGCTCAGAGGGAAGCTGATAGACTAGCTAAGCAGGAAGCTAAGAACACTCAAAATAATTCTACAAAAGATAAATGATCCAAACTACTATCTTCAGGTTCTAACTAGCTACTAGATTGTGTCTAATTAAACATAGAAATTAATCATCTAAAGTTTCTCTGGATTCTTTAATTCTCTTAACTCTATTACCTTCATCATCAATAATTCTGTCAATTCCTGAGAGTCTATCTCTTAATGTATTGATGATTATACCTACTTTATCAGCTTCGTCCTCTACCCGCTTTCTCTTATTTGCAAGCTCCTTAATTCCTCTATTTTCTTCTTCTATGTATTCACTAACTTTCTGTAGTTTTTCTTTGAGATTCTTAATCATCAAGCCAACATAATCTATTGCCTCTTCTAATTTTCCACGTTTTCCTATTAATTCCCCAATTCCAATCTCACTTACAGACTCAACTGTTGAAGTAGATTCCACAGATTCTTCAGAATTTACATTTTCTTCTATTCTCTCTTCTACCATCTCTCCTCCCCCTTCTCTGAATTTGTCAAACATTTTATGATTTTCTTTTCAATCTGAGAATAAAAAGTTACTATGAATCTCAAAGCTGACCTTGTGAATGATTTTTAGTCAACTAAAGAAAAAAATGGTGATTATCTCACCGATACTGAATCTCTGAATTCTTGGGTAGAAATAATAGGTTTTTCTGAATTTATGTTCAGTTCCCCAATCTGTAGAAATTTGATATTTTGACCCCACTCAGGATTTTTTTGAATAAAATTCATAAAGGAAATAACAATTTCATTTTCTTCATCCATTTCTACAATTTTTCCAGAAAATATGATTCTGTAGTTGAGGCCCTCATCTGAGGCTATTTCACGCATTACTGTATAGGAGTCATTTGATTTTTCACTTAATTCCAAATCAAACTGTCCATCTACAAGATTTAACATACCATTTGTAGAAATTCCCCATAGATTTTCTCCAACCTTAGATGCTTTACCATCAAAGAGAATTATGCCTGAATGATATACCTTGTAATTCACATATGTCCAACTTGATGTTTGGCCTTCAAATGATAACATTCTCTGCATATCCTCTTCTGTAATATCATCGGGCAAAGCATAATGTCGTACTTCCAGTTTTCCATTAACTACTCTTTCAGTGAGAATTGTATCAAGTCTCTTTTTTTGGCTGCTCTCTTCAGCCTTTATATTATTTTGTTGCTTTTCATTTACTTGATAATCTTCTATATCTGCAAATGAGTAGGTTACAGATAATGGTGAAGCACCAAGCATCAGCAGGATTGCAATTACACCAATAATTCTGTTTTTGGATTTTACCATACACAAGATTTGCATAAATGATAGATTAGGAACGGTGAGGAATCATCCTGTTCTTTATATGTTAAATTCCTAAAAATGGTTATAAAACTATCAAAATTACACCGTTTTTGTAACAATATACCGAAGAGATACTTTTTCAAAAAATGAATTTTTTCTTACCAAATTTTTAGGTATAAATTTTATAGGAATTTTCTTTTCACATCAATTTTCTTAAAAATCACGGTATTTTTCTAGCTAAATTTCCGTTCCGCTTTATGTTCCGCTGTAGAGTTTCATAATGTTCCTCATTAACTAAGTAATTTTACACTATAACATGTCAAAACAACAATACAGATCAGAAATGGGCATTATGGGTGATATCTTGAACGTTACCGCCGATGGCGGTCGTGATGGAATCATTGTATCTGCAATCTCTCGAAAGGCCAATCTATCTCACTATGCAGTACTAGACAAGTGTGAGAAACTAATAGAAGCTGGCTTGGTAGAATCCGTCAAAAATGACAGGAATAGAATCTTTCAGATTACTGAAAAAGGACTTGAATTTTTCCAGGAGTTTAAGAAATTTCAGGGACTCGTAGAAAGCATGAATCTAAGGTATTAAGCCAATGAACCCCGAAATCGTACCAATCCATAGGAAAGAGTTTCTTCAAGAAGATGGAATACTTTTTGTAAGGACTGATAGTATCCTTGAAACAATGGTTAAGGCACCTTTGATACTTGCTGGCTTTATTATTGTTGTACTAACGATACCTATACAAACCTCATTCAGTTCTACTCGAACTCTTGATCTAATCATCCAGTCTGATGGTTCTACACACATTTCTTCTCAAATAGATGTAGATTCTTCTGATTTTGAACTAAGTCTCTTCGGTTCATCAATTGACAATTTTATTGCTATTGGGGAAAATGGCTCTTCATTACCTGAGAATATTATTGATGATAAAGCAATAGTTGACACTCTTGGTTCATCAAGCATCACTGTCAATTATGACATTCATGATTTAATTACAAAAGAAGGGCGAGTTTGGACTTTTTCATTTGACTCCCCATCAAATTACTCATTGCTACTGCCAGAAAATTCTGTAATTGTTAGAATGAGTGTTTTACCAAATAATATGAAACAAATTGATGGACAAATTAAACTAGAACTTTTTAGCGGACCTGCTCAAATAGATTACATTTTTGGAATCACTTCAGAATCAACTACTACAAATCAACTTGAATACACACTTGATTTTTTGACTGCGGGATTAATTATTGGACCAATAATTACTGCAAGTATTGTAGCTGCAATTCTTATCAAGAAAAAACAATCAAAATCTTTACAAATACATGTTGTAGAATCATCTGAAAAACAATCAGAATCCAAATCTTTGGACACTCACACAATTTTCAATCTTAGACCTGAAATGCGCCAAGATGACAAAGAAATTGTAAAATTCATCTCTGAAAATGGCGGTCAAGTGTTTGAGAGTGATCTGCGAAAGAAATTCCTTCAGCCAAGAACTACCATGTGGAGAGCTGTAAAACGACTAGAAAGGTTAGAAGTAGTTGAAATTTATAAAAAAGACCTACAAAACATGGTTAAACTAAGAAATGATTTGGAGGAAGAAAATTGAAAGTTATTGCATCATTAGGTTTGTTAATCTTAGTGGCTAGTGTGATTTTTGGCAATCCTGCATTTGCTGAACTAGATAATCTTCAGATATCTGTACTGAATTATGATGGTAATTCTGCAACTGTTCAAATTACTTGGAATCATGATGATAAAGCAACAAATTACAAAATAGGTTGTGTTAGCTGTAAACCTAATACTGCAGAATTTACAACTGGTGATAGTATAATATTTAACAATGTGACACCATTCCCTAATAGTTCAACTGCAATGCTTTATGTGATAACCTATGATTCTGAAAATACGATCATCTCTGCAAAACAACTCATAGTTGATCTGTCAATAAACTTGAAAAATTAGTACGTACAAAACAAATCCAACCAAATCATCATAAACTTCATATATATTTTCTAAACAACATTGAGCATGGCCTCTAAAGCAATTACAGTTGGAGTAGGAGTTCCAATGATTGTGGTTGGTTCTTTGATGGCATGGTTATGGGCTCCAATGGAAGATTATTTTCAAAATCAAGTAGAACTTATTGGAAGCACTATTGGAATCTTAGGAGTAGTGTTCTTTATCTCTGGATTATTCTATTCAAAAGAACCTTCAATGCATTAGAAACTCATTAAATAAATAATGAAAAAAATTACTATTATTGCTTGAAAGTAAGACTATTTGAGATATTTACGTCAGTTGAAGGTGAAGGTATTCTTTATGGAACAAAGACTCTCTTTGTGAGACTTGCAGGATGTCCTTTCACCTGTTTTTATTGTGACACCCTAGAATCCCTTCCCCTTGATTCTGGCACAGAATATACAATTGAAGAGGCAAATCAACTAATTGATTCTAATCTTAAAAATCAGACTTACAAAGTAAATTTTACTGGAGGTGAACCATTAATCCAACACGAAGCTGTAGCACTACTTGCAAAGCATATCCAAGACAAAAAAATTCCTACGTATCTTGAATCATCATGTTTTGATATTGATAGATTCAATCACGTTTTGCCATTTTTTGATATTGTCAAAATTGAATTTAAAACAAAAGACTCTGATTTTGTAGACTCTAAGCACTATCAAAAATTAATTATTCATGCAATGAAATGTCTTGAATCCTCTGTAAAGGCAAAGAAAATAACTTACATCAAAATTGTAGTCAGCTCTAAAACTCAGTTAAATGAATTTGAAGAATTGACAAATCAAATTTTTGATGTAATCTCTAAAGATGATATTGATGGGTTTATCATTCAGCCTACCTATGGTGTTTCTGAACCATCCCTAGATCTTTTATTGAATTTGTATGATATAGTATATCCTCTCTATATTGATGTCAAGGTAGTTCCTCAGTTACACAAATTCATCGGGGCTCCATAACATTAACACCTGCCTAAAAATCAAATTAGGTTCAAATACCAGAAAAATTCTGTGATAATATCAGATGGACAAAGAACGTGTGAAAAAACTCATAAGAGAATTAATCATTGAGGTTGGTGAAGATCCCACTCGCGAAGGATTACGAGAGACTCCTGAAAGAATTGCAAATATGTACAAGGAGATCTTTTCCGGATATGATTCTGATTCAGAGTTATCTGTACAATTCTCAGAAGATTCTGATGTAGTTATTGCACGTAACATTCAATTTTATTCGATGTGTGAACACCACATGTTACCATTTTTTGGAAAAATCCACATTGCTTATTCACCAAATGGCAGAGTTTTTGGAATATCAAAACTTGTCAGATTAGTAGAAAAATATTCAAAGAGACTGCAAATTCAGGAACGACTAACCAAGAATATTGCTGATGAACTATATGCTCAAGGCGTAAAAGGTGTGGTAGTTTTTGCTGATGCAGAACATCTCTGTATGAAAATGCGCGGTGTTAAAAACGACGTAATGCTCTCTTCATCAGCATTTAGAGGAATTTATGAAAATAAACAAGAAAAAGAGACCATAATAGCACTCATTAGAAAACGTGCCTCAGACTCAACTTTTTAGGACATCTGAAAAATTAAATAATCTATCTTTTTAATTACAAACATGGTAGTACATCCAAATGTTCACATTCCAAAGGAATCCTGGCCTCATTGGACATGGTATGCAATAGAATGTGTATTGGTTATCATAATCTCTTTTCTAGCATCAGTTAAAATTACTGACTCTTTTGAAGGACTTGCCGTAGACGTACACAACTATATGATAACAGGACTTTTTGGCCTGTTCTTCTTAATTTGGTATATAGGAATTAGAGGTTTTATTCTAAAAAAGAAGATTCTTCAAAATCGTCTCTAGAATTATTTAAGATATTTTGTTTTATCGGCAATGCCAGCTTTCTGAAATGCAATCTTTCTATTATTACAAGATTCACAAACTCCGCAATGATATTTTTTATTTGAATAACAACTCCAAGTATTAAAGATAGAATCTCCCAAAACTTTCACTCCATCTTTTAGTAAATCACTCTTTGATAACCCCTCACGATAAGGTGACCAAATCTTTATACTCTTTCGTAATCCTAAATTGATTCCATCAATCTCCCCCTGATTAAATGCAGTTTCTAGTTTTTTTGCAAAAACTGGTCTACAATCAGGATAATTTTTATCTCCAGTATGAGCACCATATGCAACTAGTGAGGCATTAAGTGTAAAAGCCCACGCTGATGCAACTGATAGAAATACTGCATTTCTAATTGGAACTACAATTGAATACTCAAATTTACTAGGAATATTTCTTTTTGTGCTTGTTAAAACATTAGAATCACCATACAACTCTTTCATAAAGCCAATATCGACAATTTTATGCTGCTTTAACCCAAGTTTCTTCGCAAAAGATCTTGCTGCTGTAATCTCCTTACTTGCCTTTTGTCCATATGAAAACGTAATACCATACAACTCATACCTTGATCTCAAAAATAAAACTGCACAGACAGAGTCAATTCCCCCACTAAAGACAATGACTGCTTTTTTCATTAAATCACACCTAAGATTATTTTCTTTTGTCTACTGCACCTTTACTAGGCTTACAGATAATTGTTTGACATTTTGTATTTGTAGATGCAAATCCTCTTGACATGGCTTGACAGATTTTTTTTAAATCAGCAGAACTTTCTGAAAATGCAATTACTGATGGTCCTGCTCCGCTTATTGTAACACCTAATGCCCCTGCTTTTAGGGCATTTTGCTTTACTTTGGCAAATCCTGGTATCATATGTTGTCTTGCAGGTTCAATTATCACGTCTTTAATTGAATTTCCAATCAACACTGGATCTTTTTTCATAAATCCTGCAACAATTGCTGATGCATTTGATAGATTCAAAATACTGTCAGTTAACTTAATTTTCTTTGGAATAACTTCTCTTGATACTTTGGTCTTCTTTTTTGGAACGTCAATATTTGGCACAGCAATACACATTCTAAGATTTGTTGGGGGTTCTACTCTGATTACATCTAAAGGATTTGTCTTTACAATCACAAATCCCCCCAAAACAGAAGCAGCAACATTATCATAATGAATTGAACCAGCACTAGCTTTTTCTCCAGAACCTGCAAATTCTACTAAAGAGTTTCCATCAAGCTTTAATGCAAACAGTTTATCAAACGCAACTGCAGCAGCTGACGCTGACGCTGCACTACTTCCCATTCCAAATCCTGCAGGAACTCCTTTTTTGATTTTAATTTCAATACCATCTCTGATCTTGAATCTTTTTTTCATATTTTTTACAACCAATCCTGCAGTATTGTTTTCAGGATTTGTTGGAATATTATCATCTGTAATTATAGTAATCCCACTTTTTGTTTTGGTTAGTGTTACTTCGTCATGAAATGCATCTATTGCTAATCCAAATACATCAAATCCTGGACCTAGATTTGCAGTAGATGAAGGTGCCTTTATCGTAATCTTTGATGTCAACTAGTCTTCTACCTCTTCACCCAAGTTAAGAATTCTGCTGAGAGCGCCTTCAAGATTTACAAAACCCTCTCCTGTAACATTTGAAATTGGAATCAATCCTTGTGCAAATCCACCAAGATTCAAACCACGTAAAATATTTGTAGTCAACGTATAGGTTTCTCCATCTGCTTCTTTAGCAATTGCATCTTCTAACTTACTCAGACTTGTTGTCCATTGTAGTATGTCTTTTAGCTTGGTACCAATAAGATCTGTTTTTGTCAAGACATTGACTGCTGCTATTTTCAAACGTAATTTTATTGATGTTGCAAGAAGTGCAATTGAAACAAAATTTACCGGCGTAGTAATCAGAGCACCATCAAAAAGAAAGATACTTGTTTTTTCATCTGATGAAATATTTTCTACAAGAAAAGGCCCACTGGAGCGATATGCAAACAATTCAATTTGTCCAGGCGTATCAACAATTAGATAATCAGGATTTACTCTATTCACTTCATTTTGGATTTCATCGATTTTTGATGCTATCAAATCATTTGCCATTACCAAAGCGCCATTTGGACCAAGATCATACTTTTGCATTATAGATACATAATCAACATAGTCTCTTACATCAACATCACAAGTATATGGCATATTCTCTACACCAGGATCTAAGTTCAAAATAGCTGCGAATGCTCTATTTTTTGTGTAGTAATCGTATAATTTTGATGTGAGCAGTGATTTTCCTGAACCAGCTGTACCAGAAATAAAAATTGTTTTCAATCTTGTCTAATTTTTCTTTCTTTGTTTATATTTTAAACTAGAAAATTGTCAATCTTTGGTCTTGGAATTCTGGAAATCTGATTTGTAGTAATTATTTTAAAAAATTTTATGCCTATTTTTAGACTAATTGACAATTTTACCAAGAAAATTTAGTCAACTTTCATATTTGAATTCATAAACTAATCATCAAATGAACTGGAGAATTGCTGTTATTCCAGCTACACTTATTCCAATTTTTATAATTGCATTTCAATTTGACATAAATATTGAAGATATCTTGGCAATTGGAATTTTGCCATTTTTGGGCGCAATTGCTGCAATGATGATAAAACTTGGCTTGCAAGGAATAAAATTTGTATATATCACACGAAAATATCTTGGAAAGTTTGATTCCTTTTGGAATCTAATTGGTGTAAGAGTTGGAAGTGAGTTTATCAAATTTACAACTCCGATGTTTGTAGGAGCTGAAATTGTCGTCATATATTATTTGAAGAAAAAAGGAGTTCCTACTGCAAAAGCGACTTGGATTGCAATAATGGATATAGTTACTGAAGTTCTTGCTGCAGGTCTCTTGTCAATAATTGCAGGAATCCTTGCATTCATGCATGGTGCATATGTAGTTGGTGCTATAATCATGATTACTAGCTTAATTGTAACTTCGCTATGGATAATTCTATTCTTCTTGTCATCTAAGAGAGTTATTCTAATGCCCAAAGTCTGCTCTAATTTGGTCATACGAATTGGAAAAGAAAAAGGTGAAAAATATGTTGTACAAGCAAATGCTTGGATGGAAGAAATATGTATGATGAGTAGAAAAAATCTAAAGACTGCTGAATCAAGAAAAATATTCATAGTTTCATTTCTCGTATCAATTGTTTCTTGGTCATTTTATGGAATTTCGTTTATGATAATTGCTATGGGAACAGGATATGTGATTAATGCATTTGATTCAATTATGGCAGTCATGGGTGCAAATGCAATTGCAAACATGCCAATTACAATAGGTGGTTCAGGATTAGCAGAATTTGGGATTGTTGCGTATTTGCATAATCTGAATCCATTCAATTTAGAAATCCCTGAAGGAAGTTTAGCATGGGATGCCATAATTGGCTGGAGAATTGCAACTTATTATGTGCCTATAGGCATAACCTGGCTCTTGTTAGTTAAATTGGCTCTAACTAGGATTCCAAAGAAAACTTCAGATAGCACTGATGACAAAATAAAATAATTCACCTCTATTCTGTTACTATACAAAAAATACCGAATAGAAACCACTTTATCTTCATATGATTTTTTTGATGTGTGGATTTTAAAAATAAAGTGATTCTAATTACTGGTGCATCATCTGGAATTGGTAAAGAGACTGCAATAAAATTTGCAAAACTAGGAGCTAACATAGTTTTGGTTGCAAGAAGAAAAGACAAACTTGAACAAGTCGCAAATGAATTAAAAGAATTTCATGTATCTTTACTAGTCTGCCAATGTGATGTTTCAAAAAAAGATCAAGTAAAAGAAATGTCAAAAACAGTTTTAGAAAAATTTGATTCTGTTGATATCTTGGTAAATAATGCTGGTTTTGCCATTTATGGGTCTGTATCTGATCTTACTATAGATGAGATAGAATCACAGATGGAAACAAATTACTTTGGCATGATTTATTGCATCAAAAATTTTCTTCCATCAATGCTGAAGAACAAATCTGGTCATATAGTAAATGTTGCATCTGTTGCAGCTAGCTTTGGTTTGCCTGGAATCGCTTCATACTGTGCATCTAAGTTTGCAATGTTGGGATTTTCAGAGGGTCTTAAACATGAACTAAAAAACACTGGAGTTGGAATCACTGTTGTTAGTCCAATTATGGTTAGAACTGACTTTTTTGATCATCCCTCGTTTGAAAAAATGCCAAAATACTCACCAATATCACTTAGTTCAAAAACTGTAGCAAAAACAATTCTAAAGGCAGCAAACTCTCCCAGACTGGAAATCATAGTTCCATCTGTAGTACGTGGCGCAGTATGGATAAAAAATACATTTCCTTACTTCATCAATCCAATATTAGGAAAATCTTTCAAAAAGCAATTAGATTCTACAAAACAGAACTAGCCTTATTCTTCTACATCATTATCTTCAGCCTCACTCGAGTCTACATACAACAATTCTAATTATTTTAATTCAAATTTATAAATTGCATTCATATTGATTTCCTTTTCTAGAATCATGAAATCTTTTTGCTTAGTAGAGTATTGTGTTGATTAAAAATAAGCTCATAAACAGCCTCCTTCTCTAAATCTTTATTTTTTTTGGTAAATCCATAATAACTATATGTCTTCCATCTTCTATAGAACTATACATCTATTTTGTTATCTGTATAATAAAATTCAAGGACAAATCTGTTTTTTACCTCTTATGATTTCTTAAATTCTACATTTTGAATTTGATCAGAAACTCAATCTAGAATCTCATCTTCTTTTTATCACATACTAAATTTACTCTAGTTCTTGTTTTTCTTTTTTACTTTTTTGCCACCATTCAAGATAGTCATCTTGTCTATCTTCACGTGTTTTCTCTCTTTGATTTAGTTTGTATCTGATATCTGATACTTGTTCTCTTGTTGCGTATAATCCACATTTTTTACAAATGAAATGCTTTGTAGTAGAGTCCATTTTCATTGGAATTTCAATCTCATCAAACAATTTGTATAAATCGTCTCTGCCTCTTTCTTCTTCTGGAGTGTCTGCTTCATATTTTGTTTGAATCTTCTTTTTCTCTCTTGCTGTACATTCTGGGCAGTTTGGCACTGATGATTTGGCTTAATTTTTTCCATAAAAGCGTTCCCACACTCTTAATTGATCGATATTCATCTGACACGCGGATTTTTTCATCATTCCTTTCGGTCCGTTCGCCCATCGAAATCCCGCGTGCCAGATGAGTAAAATTCTAAAAATAATGTATTATCTCTTTTCTTCTAAAATCTGAGCTGCTATCTTTGCTGAATTTTCTGCCCCATTAGAAACAAAATTCTTAGAAAACTCGCTCAAACTCTCTTCAAATTTTTCATAGTTCTCTTTAATTTTTGATATTGCTTTGGTTACTTGATCTGTTTTTGTGGCTAGCACACCTAGATTCTTCTCCTCTGCCCATCTGATGTTATTTGTGTGCTCATCATAGACTGGAATTCCAACTATTGGCTTTGATTTTCTACCCATAATCTCACCCATTACTGTATGAGAACCATTGACAACTGCATATCTGCATAAATTCAGTATTGTGTCTTTTTCTTGTTCTGAAAGAAAACCAATATCAATTTGTATCCAATCTATCTTTTTATCCAAAGCCTCTGAAATTGAATATTTTTTACCATCTTTTGCTATTACAGAATTTATGTTTGGATCATTTCTTGCATGCGAAATGATTCTTTTTTCATTTCTCATCTCATCTTGATGGAATACTTCTTCGTATCTTTTACCCGTTCCATCATTAGTTGATTTATCTCCAGTCCTCATCCAGTAACCAAATTCATTATTTTCAACTAATTTTTCAAGCTCTGAACTATCTTCTTTTTTGAATTGTTTGTTGTTTGTAAAATATCCAACATATGTTACTTTTCTTTCTGCTTCTTTTATGAAATTTAGGTTATATTCACATACAGTGAATGGTGGTGGTGAATCTGCAACAAGAATTTTTGAAGCTTTAACAATTTGTTTTGCAATAAAAATTAATGAAGGATAAAGATATGATCTTGAACTGTATAGCTTAGGTCTAAATTGATTTGTTATGAACAAGCTTGGAATATTTCGATTTTTTGCCAAAATATTTGAACCCATATCTCCATCATTGATTACGAGATCAAATTTTTCTTTGTTGTAGAGTTTTCTTTCTTCTCTCAAATAGTTTGCAATCTGTTTAACTAGTGGAGGATTTTTTGAAATTGGCAATAACAAATTCATCAATGACATTGAAACGCTTGGACCAAATTTTCCATCAATTGGGGTTGGCATCAAGATCTCATGAATTTTTTCTTTTTGATCTGGAAATTTTTTTAATAATTTCTCATAAACATGTCCCTTACTTGAAAAATGAACCTCAAACTCTTCTTTTATGTGATCTCCTAATACTTCATTTAGTCTCATCATTCGGGAATAATGACCACTTCCCCATGGATAGATGAATTCTCCTATTTTGAACACAACATAAAACCAAATATGCCGTTTAAATTCTCAGTGATTCTCCTTCTAGTGAATCTAAAATATCATGAACATTGTTCGGTCCCACCCGAATTGAAATCTTTTTCTTTGTTTTAAGGGCAGACTCTACTTCTTTTTTTGAAAAAACAGGAATCTCATTTGAACTAATTGTGACTATCTTTTCTAATTTTTTGATATTTCTTTCCAATCCAATCTCTTTTGCTTCATTAAACAAATTATCATCTACTCCAGCAAGTGGAATAATTGGAATTTTCTTCTTTTCAAATACTTGGTTTAATGAATTATCAATAAAGTTCGTGGAAAACACCAATGGTGATAAAGCTAGCGATACATGGCTGTTTGAATGTCTCAACATTATTTCTAGAATGGAATTTACAAAGATCAAGTAATTTTTAACTCCATTTGGCTTTATCTTTAGTTGAAAGAATTCTAATTCAATTTTATCTTTTACTAGTCTTGGAATTATCTGATTAATTATCTTGGCTAGATTTATTAATTCTGATTTTTGTCTATAACAAACTATGATCTGAGTATCATAACCTTGTTTTATTGTCTCAAAACAAGAAACTGCAGATATTTCATCATATACTGCACAAATTGTTTTCTGATTTTGTGATTGATATGGAATTCCACCCTTGCCCTTATCTGAAAAAATACAGATGTATGCATTATTCTTTGTTAGATATGTGTACAACAATTTGTCATAATTTTCTTCTGTTCCAGGATGAGCTCCAAGATTTGATTTTTTTTCTATTATGTTTGATGTTGCTGTAATCTCCACATCTTTTGTCATAAATCCTTTTGATGTTCCTTCAACTCTTACTAGAAATTTTTCACCCTTCAAGAGTAGATTGCCACCCACAGAAGTAATCTCTGAAATAATATCTTGAAAATTATTTTTTATGTGCCTTGCTATTGCAATTTTTTCAATCCCAAAAAGCAAATTGATAGCAGATGATGCAAATAC
>JACZTB010000071.1 GCA_022573895.1 Nitrososphaerota archaeon | reverse complement strand
GTTATCATGGAATAGAATTGGTTGGAAAATACTTGTACTTTGTACCTTTTCGTACCAATGATGGTCCCAACGGTCTAGTTTTACGCT
This sequence comes from Nitrososphaerota archaeon, assembly GCA_022573895.1. Classification (GTDB taxonomy): domain Archaea; phylum Thermoproteota; class Nitrososphaeria; order Nitrososphaerales; family Nitrosopumilaceae; genus Nitrosopumilus. The sequence goes on along the minus strand of JACZTB010000071.1, from coordinate 3,529 downwards.
ACGATACAACACAAGACTTTGAGTCAATAAATTCGTGGAAAAAATTTGATGTGTTATCTGATAGTGGCTCTCGAGGATATTCAGGCGGAACATCTGATGGAAGGTACGTATACTTTGCACCAGTTAATAATGGTTACATATTTCACGATAAAGTTTTACGATACGATACAACACAAGACTTTGAGTCAAATAGTGCTTGGACCCATATGAGATTAAAAAATTTAGGTTCAGTTGATTTTGAAGGTTACACCGGCGCAATATTTGATAATCGATATGTGTATCTAATACCAGGATTCAACAACAAAGGACCACAATCGAATTTTATTCGTTATGACACACAAAATGATTTTGAGTCTGTTGACTCATGGGCATATTTCAATCCTAACTCAGATCCGTCTAATCAAATTACATATGTTGATGCTGCATTTGATGGAAAATATCTTTATTTTCCTCCTAGTTCAAAGAATGAATTCCTAAGATACGATACAACACAAGACTTTGAGTCAGCAGAATCATGGGAGACATTTGATCCTAGTAATAATGGTGTTGGAAATGAATCTAATGGTTACCTGAGTACAGTTTTTGATGGGACTTTTGTTTATTTTTCTTCTCTTTCAATGACTCAAGTCCTAAGATATGATACAACACAAGACTTTGAGGAGATTGAATCATGGAGTACCTTTAATTACAATAATCTAGGTATTAGACTATCAATATTCGGTGATTCTGTATTTGATGGAAAATATCTTTATTTTTCTTCTCTTACCCCCGATGCCACCATCCTAAGATACGATACAACACAAGACTTTGAGGAGATTGAATCATGGAGTACTTTTTACATAGCAAAAGAATTTCAGAAAAATGGATTCAGATATGTAACATTTGATGGACAATACATTTACCTAATGCCGTACTATCCATTTCCTAAGCAAATTTTATCTTACACTCATGTTGTATATGACACAACACAAGATTTCCATTCAAAAGAATCGTGGTATTTATATCAGCTAGAAAATTTTCATGGAAAACAAATTATTTTCAGTAGACCAGTTTTTGATAATAACTTTATTTATTTTCCTCCAGAACACCATTATGATTTAATTAAGAATCTGTATCAGCAATCGGGGGTTTTTTTGAAACTTGATACAAGAGAATAATGAACCACCTTGCCTTTCTTTGTTCTAAAAACTAAATTAAAATGAGATTATAACATCAATCTTCGTAATCTGTACTAGGATTACGCAAAATGGAGACTTGTAAAATCAAGTTTCAAATAGAATCTAAATTAGAACCATAAATGGTGTGGGTCTCAATGAATTCAGCTTTTACAAATACGGATAAATCCTACGTAAATATTATATTAAATGGCTAAGATCGGTTGGCATATTGAGTACAAGTATTACAAGTATTTTTCTTATGTCAGTTTTAGTTTTAGGTTTAGCTAGTTATCCGTCAATTCTACCAAATCTTGATCAGAATATTACTACCTCAAATTTTCAGCTACCATTTGGTAGCATAGTTTTTGCTCAAGAAGAGAATGGTGAAGAAGAGAATGGTGAAGAACAGGAAGAGGAAGAAGAAATTGAATTACGTGGTATAATTGCATCTATAGGTCCTGGCAATCAACTTACACTTGAATCAGGAGAGGTAATACTTACTGATGAAAACACAGATTTTGATGACTTTACATCACTAGATGATTTAGAAGTTGGATTTGAGGTTGATATTGATGCTGTATTAATAGATGGAAACCTTTTGGCTACACAAATAGAAGTTGAGGAAAAAGAAGAAGCTGAAGAAAAGGAAGAAGTAGGTGAAGTAGAACCAATTCTTTTCAATACCGAAACACCCGAGCTAAAAATTAGAGCTGAAACTCTTGGTGATCAATCAGAAGTCAAGGTTAAACTCAAATTTTCTACTAGTAATACCGATATCGATTCTTTAATAGACGAGATAATTGACGAGTTTTCTTTAAGTAGAGAACAAGCTGATGATGCACTCAAAATAGAGGAAGAAGATGATGGTGAGCTAGAAGAAAAATTCGAAGTAGAAGTTGAGATAAAAGATGGTATTGCTGATGTAGAAGTTGAGCTAAGATTTGTGCTGGATTCTACTGATAGAGAAGATATACTGGATGCCATTGTTGAAAATACACAACTAACAACAGAACAGATCCAAGGTAGTTTGGATTTAGAAATTGAAGAAGAGTTTGAGGAAGAAGATTATGAAATCGAAGTGGAGGTTAAAAAAGGAAAGGCCAAAATCAAAATAGAATTAGATGATGAAAAATACAGATTCGTGCTAACTGGTAACCCAACAGAGGACGAAATAATTGCTGCAATTGTAGATAAAACTGGATTAGAACCATCATTCATTACTAGCATTTGGGAATTTGAATATGAAGAAGCTGAAGAAGAGGAAGATGGAGAGGAAGAAGAACTATCAATAGAAAAGCAAGCAAAGCTTGCTGAAAAAATTGCAAAACATGAATTGAAAGCTCAAGAAAAAGCTGAAGAAACCATACTCAAATTACAACAAAAAATTGATCAGTTAGAACAAAGACTGCAAAAGTTGTTAGATAAGTTTGAGGCTGGAGAATACTTTGGCACAATACCCGAACCCGATCCAGTAACAACTTCGTATATCATTTCTTTTGATGGCTCTGCTACATCGCTAAATGACGATTCTGTTGTGACTGATGTGGATGGCGAGATTTTCTTGGAAACACAAGTAACTAGATCAGATACCACCAAATTCCGTGTCACGGGAGGAGAAATCTTAGTTGGAGATACCTTCTATGACTTTGTTTTTGGAAAGGCAAGAGTTTCTTCCTCTGGCACATCAGGTGAAAAAGACTCCCTGCTCATACTAGGTCAAGTTATGGATGACCAAGGAAATGTTAACACAATTAAGATATTTCTAAACTCTGTAACCCCACTAACTGGTGACTTTGGCTTGGAACCAATTGATTTAGAAATCAAGATGCCACAAAGTAAGATTGCCAAGCATTGGAGCTTGAGTGCATCTGGACAATTATCTTTGTTACAATCTTGATATTCCTTCATTGACATTTGATAGGAATTGTTGATTAATAGAAAAAATTCCTAGTTTAACTCATTTTTCAATTGAAACTGATTGTTTAAGCTACACTTTGCATAACCTTATTAATAATTTTGAGCTATGCTAGATTAGCTAAACTTTGGAATTAGATAAAACAAGTTTAAGAATGGTAATGATGTTTCTGTGATTGCAACAGCTAGCAATGAGATTGTTGCGACCATTCCTGTGGGAATTCAACCCCATCAACTTGTCATAAAAAGCCTTGAACTAAATTGACAAGTCACCTCGAGAGCCCGTTGAAGTCTCTAACTAAAATGATGAGGTCATATATGGGAACCAAACTTTACATTTGATACGAACTGTCAATACTTTATGCAAAGTATCATTCAGGATCTTCTTCATCAGCTCGGCAACACAAACAAGCACATTCTCCATAAATGTGTCCACAACTAGAACATTGAAATTTCAT
>JACZTB010000070.1 GCA_022573895.1 Nitrososphaerota archaeon | reverse complement strand
AGTATATGCTCCATAAATTGAAACTATTATTGCAATTACTAATCCTGCAATAGGACCTGCAATAGCAACATCAAATAAAATTTCTCGATTAATAGTTAATCCTTTTGCTTGGATAAATGCACCAAATGTTGGAATACCAATTATAGGTAATCCTGGAAGAAAATAAGGCCAAGTTGTTTTTAGTCTGTGTACTTTAGCAGCAAAAATGTGACCAAGCTCATGAATTCCTAAAATTCCTAACAATGATAATGTATAGATTCCTGCCATCTCTAGAGGATCTCCAATCTCTACAATTGAATTTGTTCCAGATGTTCTATAGTATCCATCAACCATTACAAATGAAATGACAATTGCAAACAAAATTCGAGGAGTCCATGTTGCACTTAACCACTTACTCTGTTTTTTTGGAGTAAATTTTTGAATAATTATATATTTTGCACCATTCATCTCTGTTAATTTACAGACATAACTCATATTTTCTAACTTTCTTGCTAAATCTACAAACTTTGATTTGAACTCCAAATCCTCAATTCTAAATTCTAACGAAAATTCTGCTTTTGTAAAATCACTGACCTCAAATATGGAATTTACGAATGAAATAATATCTTCTTGTGAATGTTCTTCCATCTTTTTAAGACTAAATCTTTCCATTAAATGGTTTTCTGGTTTAAAATTAAATATTGACACACGTATCATATCTCATGCAAGTAATTCTTAGACAATTAGGAGATTGCAACATTAGACGAGCAGAACCAAGCGATCTGATTTCTATAATGGAAATTAATTTGAAAACACTTCCTGAGCACTATTCTGACTATTTTTATGAAAGCTTACTTGCAGAAGTTCCTGAGGCATTTATAGTTGCAGAAATTGGAGGAAAACATGTTGGCTATATTATGTGTAAAACTGAATATGGCTTTTCAAATTTTAAGAAATTAGGCTTTGTTAAAAAAGGTCATGTAGTATCTATTGCAGTTCTTGATGATTATAGAAAGAAAGGAATAGGAAGAATACTTGTTGAAGAATCTGTAAAGGGAATCAAATTAAAAAAATGTGATGAATTTCATCTGGAAGTACGATGCAGCAATAATGCGGCTGTAAAACTGTATGAAAAACTTGGATTTGTTATCAGACAACAACTACATGCATACTATCGAGATGGCGAAGATGCATATCTTATGGCAATTGAATTAGATTAGTTCAAACCAATAAATAACTCACGAAAAAATTCTCTTTCATGGACAAGCGTAAAGGAACGGGTATCACCATTTTTGTGCTTTGTATTGGTGGATTCTTTCTTTATGCATACTTGTTGATGCTCTCTGAATGGAGTCCTATTGTATTGCAATTGTCTGTATTAATGATTGCAGGTGGAATTCTTGGAGTAGTTGCATGGATTGGATATGTTATGGCAACAACAAAACCTTCATCCGCATCAATCACATCAGATGATTAGTCTATTTTGAAATTTTTACATCTACTACTGTCTGATAATACCTAGGACCTATTGCTCTAACAATTTTTGAACCTAGAATTTCTGATTGTACTGGTGTAACTTGAAGATAATGTTCTTCTGAAAGTTTCCCTGCTTCTGATTTCTTGTCCGCGTGAATATGTGAATAATAATGGATCATACCTCCATTTTTAGTCGTAGTAATTGCAGATTCTAAAAATTCATCAGATCTTTCAGGTAGCAACATCAACGTTCTATCAGATTTGTCAACTAATTGTTCTTTGATAATTTTTGATGCATCACCGTTTATAGAAATTACTTTTCCAACAAGTTTGTTTAATTCAATATTTTTTACACATAACTTTGACGCAGCTGGGTTTATGTCAAGACTATAAACAGTACATTTTTTCTTTTTTGCAGCCATTATAGAAAACATTCCTACTCCTGCAAACATATTGGTTATCACCTCTCCATCCTGAACTAAATTTCCAATTCTTTCCCTCTCTGTAGAAAGCCTAGGTGAAAAAAATGCATTTTCAACATCTACAAAAAATTTACAGCCAAATTCCTTGTATTCTGTTTCAGTATTGTCTTCTCCTGCAAGAATCTCTAGGTTTCTTGTACGAAAATCTCCTTCTACATCTGATGTCTGATAAAAAACGCTTCTAGCAACTTTTATCTCGTTTAGCAAAGTTTCGCCGATGATTTTTTTCTTTGATAAGAGAGAATCAGGAATTCTTACGATGATTATATCTCCAATCTGATCAAAGGCTGAGATTAACTCATCACTTTCTTTTGTTGTGAGAGTGCTTTCTAGTGCTTTTTTTAACATTCGAGTCAATGCTTGTAATAGTAATTTCCAGACGCTTTCTGATCTTTGTCTAATCTACTCTCTAGTTTGTTTACACGAGGTCTGAGGCTTCTTTCATCTCTTCTAAAGGTCATGTCAAGTGATTTTAGAAATCTATTCATAGCATCAGCTTTTGGCATTGGAGATGTAGCTTGACCAGCTACTCCTGATTCTCCCTCAAATATTATCATTGTGTCAGAAATCAGATCCATTAGCTGCAAATCATGATCAATTACTATTGCTGATTTTCCAAAAGAGCGAACAAATTTCTGTAAAAATTTTGCTACTACAATCCTGTCCTCTACATCTAAAAATGCTGATGGTTCATCTAATGCATACAGATCTACTTTTTGTAATAAGCATGACGCAACTGCTACTTTTTGTAATTCTCCTCCAGAAAGATTCTTGGCAGATTTATTGTAAAGTTTTTTAATTTTTAATGGTTCAAGTATTTGTTCTTCTTCAAGACTTCCTTCAACTGGGTTGCCATTTGCTTTATCTAATAATGCTACAACTTCTACATCAATATCATTTTGAAGATACTGTGGTTTGTATGCTATCTTTATTTTCTTATCAATACTGCCAGAATCTGGTTTTTCAACTCCTGCAATCATCTTCATCATAGTAGTCTTTCCAAGAGCATTTGCACCCATTATGCCTAGAACTTCACCTTTTCTCACTCGACCAGGCTCAATTGTTACTGAAAATGAAGAATATTTTTTCTCAAGTTTTGGATAAGTTACAATGTCACTGTCTTCTTGAAATATTTCCGTAGATGAAGAGGATACATCAAAAGAAAATTTCTTGTCTCTAAATCTAACATTTTCTGCTGGTAAATATCCATCAAGAAAAACATTGATTCCTACTTTAGTAGATAAAACACTTGAAACAATTCCATATGCAGCAGGTTCGCCGTATAATACTTCTACAAAGTCACTGAGAAAATCTAGTAATGTAAGATCATGTTCAACTACCATGACACTTTTTCCAATTCTTGCTAAACTTTGAATTACTCTAGCAACTTCAATTCTTTGAAAAACATCATTATATGATGATGGCTCATCAAAAAAGTAAAATTCTGTATCTTTTGATGCAGCTACTGCTACTGCTATTCTTTGCAGCTCGCCTCCACTAAGTTCCTTTAAACTCTGTTCCATACAATTTTCTAGTTGCAATTTTTTGATTAGATCTCTAGACACACCTCTTTCATCATATTTCTCAAGAAGTTCTTTTCCTGTTCCATCAAATGCTTGTGCAATTTGATAAACCTGTTGTGGTTTTATTGATACACGAATTTGTTTTTGTTCAATTTTTTCAAAATGTTGTTTAAGTTCAGTTCCACTGTAATATTTTAAAATCTCATCCCATTCAGGTGGGTTTTCATATCTTCCAAG
>JACZTB010000038.1 GCA_022573895.1 Nitrososphaerota archaeon | reverse complement strand
GAGATGATCTATCAGTGGGCAAAGAAAAAGGACACGCCTTATGTACAGGATAAGGTTTTTCAGAAAAATTTTACAGCTGATTTTGCAAAAACGTTCAACGCCAAATTCAAAAATCTGTCATACTCTGATATCGATTTTTCTCAAGCCTTCAAACTAGTTGATAAAGAAAAAGACCTCAAAGAGATGATATCAAAAGAAGAAAAGAAGAAACTTGCCGCAAAACGAAAAGATCTTCGAGAAGAACTCAAAGAAAAATATGGTAAAGCAATAATTGATGGTGTTGAGGTCGAGCTTGGAAATTACATGGCAGAACCTGCAGGAATTTTCATTGGAAGGGGCGAGCATCCAATGCGGGGAAAATGGAAACGACAGGCCTTTCCAAAAGATGTTACGCTCAACTTAGGTAAAGATGTTAAAATTCCAAAAGGAAGTTGGGGCAAAGTTGTTCATGAGCGTGACTCGATGTGGATTGCAAGTTGGATGGATGAGCTCACTCAAAAGCGCAAATACGTTTGGCTTGCAGATTCTGCTGGAATTAAACAGGAACGAGACAAAGCAAAATATGATAAAGCAAAGAACCTTGCTAGAGAGATCGACAAAATCGAAGATAGAATTGTTCAAGATATGCAAAGTAAGGATTCAAAGCTGAAACGAATCGCCACCGCATGTTATCTTATCTATAGAACCTCAATGAGAGTGGGTGATGAAAAAGATCCTGATGAAGCTGATACCGTCGGTGCGACTACTCTTCGAAAGGAGCACATCAAGCTTACCGGTGATGCAATAGAATTTGATTTTCGAGGAAAGGACTTTGTTAGATGGCAAGAAACTATTCCAGCTCAAGGTCATGATAAACAGTTTCATGATAATTTGAAAGATTTAGTTGAAAAGAAAAAAGATTCAGATGAAATATTTCACGATATCACTTCTAGGCATGTAAATGAGTATTATTCTGGAATTGTTAAAGGATTGACTGCCAAGGTTTTCAGGACATATCTTGCATCACAAGTTGTAACTAAATATCTTAGAGAGCATCAAGTTCCTAAATCAAAGACTCCTGCTGAAAAACTATACCATGCGAAATTAGCCAATTTGGAAGCTGCAATAATGTGTAATCATAAGAGAACCATACCGAAAAATTTTGATGAGTCCCTCCAAAAAAAGCGAGATGCTCTGAAAAAGTTTAAAAAAACAAATCCTACTGACAGGTCTTCAACCACTTTGAAAAAGGTTGAAACATCTTCTCCAAAAACTGACAAGCAGAAGCAAGCCAAACAAAAAAGAATCAAGACGTTAAAGGAACAAATCAAAAAACAAAAGCAAAAGCATGCAGAACGGATTGAAAAGATTCGTCTAAATGTTGATCTTTCTGAAAAAACTCGTGATTACAACATAGGGACGTCTCTCAGGAACTATATCGATCCTAGAATTTTCAAAGCATGGACAGATAAGGTTGGTGCAGAATGGGAAAAATTGTATACAGCAGCTCTGCAAAAAAAGTTTCTTTGGGTTAAATCAGAGACCGAAAAGTGGGAACAGGTATCACAGCACTACTAAGTTTCTTGTAATTTAGTATGGCTTTTGTCTTCTTGCTGTTTGTCACAAAAAATTAGAAAAAATTTGATTTACAGATTGGTTACTAAAAATAAAAAATAAAGAAAGGAGGTCTAATTTTGTCCTGCTACGACCGAATAGCTAACTGTAACGCCATCTGGATTCATTGTGTGTACTGCAAGAGCATTTCCTGCAAATACCCACGTTCCCATGTTTGATTCGCTATCGACAAAGGTCAATGCAAACTTTGTCTCACCGTCAGGAGTCCATATTGTTTGTCCAGTATCCTCGCCTTCAGCTAGAGGTCCATGTAATGCAATGAGTTGTATTGGTTCCGATGCAGCATAGGTCAATATTCCACTATATGTCATTTCACTTGGTGGAAGAATGATTATTATCGAGTGCGTTTCGTGTCCAATTCCTGGGTCAATCATGGAGTTTAATGTTCCGGTGATAACTGTATCAGACATTTCTTTTTCCATGTAGCTGACAGAGTAGCTCACCGTAAATTGTTCTTCATTCATGGTATGCACCGCAAGTGCGTTACCAGTGAATAGCCAAGAACCCATAGATGTTTCTGGATCAATGAGGGTCAAAGCAAACTTGGTTTCTCCATCTGGTGTCCAGATTGGTTGGCCGTTGTCTTCACCTTCAGCTAGAGGTCCGTGTAGTGCAATGAGTTGAATTGGTTCCGATGCGGCATAGGATAAGATTCCTTTGTAGATCTTGTCACTCGGTGGCAACAGTATTGCAATTTGATGTGTTTCATGTCCTATTCCTGGATCCAGCATTGATTGAATAGTTCCAGTTGCGGTAATCCAATCATGTGGTTTCATTTCCATTTTAGGTTCTTCAACTGTTCCCTCACTTGCTAACATCTCTTCTTCAACAGTAACTTCTTCAGTAATCTGTTCTGCGTCTTCCACGGTTACTTCTTTCATTGCTTCTTCTTCTGCTTCTTCCTCTTCTGGCACACTGGGCATAACGGTTTTACCGCCTACTTCAGAACAAAGTCTGTCACCACATACTACAGAGCCAGCAGAACCAACCTTAGTATGTGGAACACCTTTTCCTACTGTAGCTTCAGCAAATTGAGTTAAATCTACAGAAGCTACAATAGCTCCAGTGATTAGAATAGCTGAAATGAATAGAATTGAAAGTATTGCTTTTGTCATTAGAAAGCAGATCGGAGGGGATTACTTAAACCGATCCTATGATATGAGGCTATGTCTAAGGTTTTTTTGATTTTTTCTTCCTGTTTTTAATTTCTCTGTTCCTTTCAAGTTCTGAATGTACTTCTAGATGTTCGTATAATTTTTCTTTAGTATCAAAAAATTGCTCACAATAATAGCATAGATGGCCCAATACTAACTTAGGTTAGATATCAATTAAGAATTTACCGTTTTGGATCACTGTTTAAGACTATTTTTCCGGTGTTGTTATGTACAAAAGGTGTGTTTATAGAAGCATAGGTGAATAAAGCAAACCAAATTTGCTTAATGCCCTAAGCGCCCTAGAATTCATGTTATTGGTGCTTTATTCGTCCTATCTCTTTCAAAATTAATTGACAGAAGGTGTAACTTAGAATCCTTAATATCTTGACTTTCTGATTGTTGCAGAACGCTTTTGAGATATTGTTAGTTTTTTCTTGGTTTTTGAGGCTGATACTTTACCCTCTGTTTCTTGGAGTTTCCCACTTCGTCTTGCAGCCCTCTTTATTTTGATTCTAAGTTTTTGGTCCTTTTTCATTATTCCTCAATTAAATTGGACATGATTTAAGTTATGAAATATTATTTAATTATCCCAAGTAAATGACCATAATTACAAAATCCATCAAAATCCAATCTAAAGGAGAAAGTGACATCATTGACCTAAATGATATGATTTCTGAAAAAATTACAAAGTCAGGAATTTCAAATGGAATCGTGACAGTTTTTGTGGCTGGTTCCACCGGTGCTTTGACTACTATTGAATACGAACCTGGATTATTGAAGGATTTTCCAGATATGCTATCAAGAATTGCACCTAATGAAATCAATTATGAGCATGAAGAAAGGTGGCATGATGGAAATGGTCGTTCCCATGTTAAGGCTTCACTGATTGGCCCTTCCTTGACAATTCCATTTAAGGATGGTAGTTTATTGTTAGGAACTTGGCAACAGATTGTTTTTGTAGAATTGGATACTAGGGGTCGAAGTAGGAATATAATATTGCAAATAATTGGAGAATAGAAAATATTTTCTTTTTAAAATTATTTAATTTTGTAAAAAATTAGTTTCAGTTTTTTAAAGAAACTCACCCCAACCCCTCTCAACAAGTTTTGAAGCTGCATATTCACTTACACAGGCAGCTGAGCCATCACGAGTTTTTTTTATTAATTCTAGTCCTTCCTTGCAGACCACATCATGAACTGGAATTCCTTGTTTCATCTGAGCACGTGGTGAGTCATGAGGAACAAAAATGTTGATAGAATTTGGATCTTTTGCTTTAATGTTAATGTGCATCACTTTGCAAACACCTAGAGGTATTATACTGTCCTTGTGTTTTTTTGGTATCAAAGATATTACTTCAGTATCTGAAGATATCATTACATCGTCTACCCCAATAGGATGTTTGCCTGCACAGGCCTCAACTGTGAAAATGTATGATCCTTCAATAACTGATTCGATAACAGAAATAGGGTCTACATAAAGTTTTGATGGTTTTTGCATTAGTTCTGTTTTTTGTTGTTTTAGCTCCTCCAATGTTTTAGCAAGCTGGTCATATCTATCTGTGGCATTAACTTTCCAAATTGGATCATCAAAAAGGAGAACACAATCTCCCATAAAATTATGGTACAGATAACGTGTGCTGAAAACTGTTAATGGCAATATGGAGTAATCGTCATGTACACTTTCACATTCCTGGAGCTATTTTTCTGTTAATGGCATACTGCTGTGAGAAAGATTTTGTTTTTGAATTTGGGTTTGAGGTAGGGGCTGGACTTTTACATCAACCCTCTGAAAATCAAGTGACTCTACTGATAGCTTGTCTGGATCAATGGGAATCTTGATTCCTAAGCTTTCAATTTCAATAGAAATGGAATAAGGGTCATCGGCATGAATTAGTACCTCAAGGATAGGACATTCATAAGCTAGAATTATCCTGTCTTCTTCGGCTTGATCTGTCAGTGAAACCTTGTCTGTGTCAGAAACAATGCTAATTTCATCAGCGTTGATTGCTTTGCTTCCAGCGCATCCCTGAAAAATTAACAAGTATATGTCATCTCGTAAGTGAAACAAAGATTTTGGATCAACGCTAAAGTCTTGAACAACTGCAAAGGCATCATCAAAATAATTTATTGTAAATGCTGATGTAAAAAGTGAAATCATTGTGTATAATAATATAATTTTCTTAATTGCTGTGTCATTCATGTAAAATTTTAAGATAAACCCACTAAAAAATTTGGTATTTGAAAATCAGTTGAGCTTTTCAAGGATTAGAATCATTTAATTTCGTAAATTATAGTCGTAGCTTTGTGCCGGAGTAGCTCAGCCTGGCCTAGAGTGCCAGTCTCCAACAAAGGGTAATACTCATAATCTGGAGGTCGTGGGTTCGAAACCCACCTCCGGCATACAACAAACAGTTTAAAACCCCTAGTCACAAACACTAATTATTGCTAAGATCCAAGACAAAGACTAATGATCTGCACAAGTACCAAGATAGAATTGATTTAATCTACATACAAATGAAAAATGAAATTTCAAAAAAAAATCTTTCTGTAATTCAAAAGTATGATAATGTAATGATAAGAGATGGACTAGCAACTGGTACAAGATACCTTCATCTAAACAGGTTGTTAGGACTGTCACGAATTTTAAAAAAAGATTGGAAAGATGCAACAAAACAAGACGTTGAAAATATTACCACTGCAATAATGAAAAAACATTCGAACAATGGTAAGGACACGGAATACACTTATGATTACAAAAAAGTTCTAAAGATTTTCTTTAGATGGATGAAGTTTGGATACAGAAGCTCAAAATCATGTTACAAAAAATACAAGCTGTTTGATCCTCCTGAAACCGAGGACATTGTTATGAAAAAACCAGCTTGTAAACTAAAGGCCACTGATTTGATAAGTGATACAGAAAGAGAGTGGTTACTAGATGCTTGTGAAAGTTCCAGAGATACAGCTTTGATTGATATGGCCATTGATGGGGGGTTGAGAGCTGGTGAAATTCTTGGCCTGACTATAGGCAATGTAAAACAAGACAAATATGGTTTTAATGTTTCAGTTGATGGAAAAACAGGAGTTAGGACCGTTAGATTAATCAAATGTACCCCTTCACTTGTTAGATGGCTTTCTGAACATCCTATGAGAAAAGATCCTACAGAACCATTATGGATTAATTTTGAAAAACCTCACTATGGTGATCAGCTAAGCTATCCTGGTGCTAGAGCCATGATCAAAAGAGTTGAAGAGAGGGTCCAATCAAAACATTCAGGATTTTCAAAACGGATATTCTTTACACTGTTTCGTCATACTGAGGCTACAAAATCAGCTAAATTCATGGCTAGTTCAATTACCAAAAAAAGACATGGGTGGTCTCCAAACTCAACTATGCAGGAGAGATATTCACATTTAGTTAATTCAGACGTGGATGATGTAATCTTTGATTATTATGGAATCCGCAAAGACAAAAAAGACACGCCTAAAATTCCTATCAAGTGTACTATTTGTGAGACAATTAACGATGTTAATGCAGATTTGTGTCAAAAGTGTGGTAGACCACTAGACCTGGAGACTGCAATAAAACTTGAAACAGAAGACAAAAAGGAAATTGGCATACTCACTAAATCAATTAACAAAGTAAGGAAAGAACAGCAGATGCAACGAGAGGAAATAGATTATTTCAAAGATAAATACGTAATATTTGAGGGAATAGAGGAAGTTGGGCTTGATAAACTGAATAAGCTAATTGAAAAGAACACTCTAAAGGCATATGCTAAGTTGAATAAGGCCTATGCAATGGCTCGTCAAGCAGAAAAAGAGATGAAGGTTGAACTTCGGGAAAAACATTCGTCTTTAGAACAAGCCGAGTTTGAATCTGAAACAGGTGGATTGTTTAACCAACCGATAAAAAAGACAGTTAGATAGTTATCACAATCTTGAAATCTCTGCATAAATAATCAGATCGCAAATATACAAATTGTCTCACACAAATTTTTTCTATACCCCATCTACTATGCAACGCCTTTAATCAAAGAAATCAATTAGGAGCATGGTTCTAATGTATGTAATCATTGGAGCAATAGTATCAGTAGGCACAATCTTACTCCGTTATTATCTTTCAGAACGTAAAAAACAACGAAGAAATGATAAATTCATGTCATTTGATCGATGATATGATTGAGGAGATATTGATGTGCGAGAGAATATGTACTAGAATCAGCTAGAAACTCTTGATCGCATTAGATAGCACCAACATCAATACTAGATACCTTCTTTCTCCTTACTTTATTCTTCTTAGTTATTGTCTTCTTTACTACGTTTTTAGATGACTCTTGTTCTCTTAATTCATCGAATAGACTTTCTAATGGAGTCTTATATTCAGGAGTGAGGCGTAATTCTTTCATTAAATTTTTAGCAGATTGTTTCCAAAATCTTTTTGTCCCTTCATGTATTTTCCATTTAGGAGCCTTGCGTCTTTTCGGTTCTGTATTTTTAGGATAGCTTTGAACTTTATGAATTAAAAATGGATATTGTACTAATCGATAAAACGTGTATTCTTTTGTTTTACCTCCCAAGAGAATTTTTTTCCAAAGTTCAGCACGGCCAGGTATTCTACCTTTCCTAATAACACTCTCTTTTTCTTGTCTACGTGAATAATTATAGAAGTGATCACTTTTTGCTTTAGCATGTTTAAGATCTTCTTCAAATTTTTTAACAAATTCTATAGGAAATCCGACCAACCCCCGAGCTTCTCTAGGTAAGGATTTTGTTTTTACATCATCGGTTCCCATTAAATGTAATACTCCCCCTTCAGGCTCTCCGCCCAACAAGGAGTATTCTTTTGTTTTTTCAATCCAATCTCTTTTAACTAAACGAGATAGAATTCGAGTCAAATTATTTTGTTTAATATTTGCAAATTCTGAAATCTCACTGGCTCTAAGGTAATGCTTGTCATGTAGTTCATGAGCTAAAAACAATGAATCCATGACTTGTTTTTCTAACTCAATTTTCATTCGTAAACGTCGAATTATAAGTGTTTTAATTATATAAACATAGTGCTTACAAGTACCCATATGAGCGAAAGGTTAACACAGATTCCAATTTCTACGGAAATCCGCCAGAGATTGAAGGCTTTGAAGGGACAAGAAACCTACAGTGTCTATCTAGGACGATTAATACGATCAGGAAGAAAAGATGACTAAGTATCATACTGAATCTCAAAAACTCAAGGACCTTCCAAAATTAATTAGAAGAGATAATGGGTTTGTTTGTCTCTACTGTAAAGAACCGCTAACAGGAGAATACATCTTTGAACATTTGAACGGAAACAGACACGACAACAGAATAGAAAACAAAGCTCTAGCTCACCAATCTTGCAATATTAAAAAAATCAGTAGCTTAGAATTCCAATTAATCGCAGATGAAAAACTACAACAGAATGAAGAGATGGGATTACATTACCTAGAAGATTCTACAGCACATGAAGAAAACTCTTCAGAGATAGAAATCAATGTATCGTTATTCAACTTTCATAAAAAATACATCACAGAACAAATAGTAATAGAAGGAAGATACGCGTTCAATGATGCAATAGCTGAATTACCATTCTTATGCCAACAGCGTTTTTCACACGGATCAGAAATGACTACAAGACGTTATCTAAAACAACTTACATCCAAAGTTACAGATTTACAGATTATCAAAGATGACAAAAATAAAAAATGGATTTGTAAACGAGAGGTGTTAAACTAAATGACAGTTGTATCGAAAAATAAAACCGTTCGAGTACAAGCAGACCCCATTGATTTAGATCCGTCGCCAAGCAATGAGCTTGCACAATCTATGCGAGATGAGTTAAGAAAGCGTTCAAAAATTCAGAGTGTGAAATTAGATTGAAAATAGAATTAAGGGAAAAAATCCGAGTAACTGAATCTGAGTTAAGAGAAGTACAATCAGTTAATCAACAAGAAAGAAAATCAAATTTTCCAGACAGATTGCCAAAAAAACGAGGCAGGCGTTCAATATACGACCCGTCTACTAACAGCTTCGAAGAATTTATGGAGGGTACACAATGACTGAGGAACATTGGACAAAACGATATAATCCCAAATACATGGATGCAGAAACTAGAGCGGCTTTTACTCTTCAAGACTACCTTCAAAAACTCGAGACCAGAATCCAAAAATTAGAGGAGAAAAAGAAATGAGTCAAATTTGTAGTTGTTGTGGTGACAGATTGAAAGATTCGAAACACTATGAAGTAATTTGTAGAGATGCAACAGATCATGAAGAACATCTGGAACGAGTAGATGATCTCGAAAACAAGGATAAAGAAAAGAAAGACGAATCTAGAAAGGCTGAAGAACATGACAAGATGATTGAAGAATTAAAAAATGCTTTACGTAAATTAACTTCAGAAGAACTTGACGAGGAGAAAGAAAAGTTACGTGATGAGATTGCTAAGCTTAGAGCGCAACTTGAAGAATTAAATCCTGAAGACAAAGAAGATGAAGAGAAGCAATCTAGAAAAGCTTCATTAGAATATTTAGCAGTAGAACCACAACGTCATAATAAAATCTTAGGTGATCACTTACTCACAGGTGCATCAGTAACTCATCAATCAAATTATTCTGTCTTAATGCTTGATCAAAGTTACCATGATAAAAAACCTGGTGATAAATTATTGATTAGACTCGGAAGTGTTGACTAATGCCAGTGTCAGAAATCATTGAGAAAGAAAATTTCTCACAACGGGAAAAACAGATTTCTGAGTTCACAAGTGAAATAGCAGCTACAGATTACGGGAACACTTCCAAGATAATAGATCCAATTGTGAGAGCTTTGAAAGGCAATCCAAAACTATCAACGATTGAAAAGATAGTGAGATATTCTGGCTGTACACTTGTAAAACCATACGGATTCATACTTGAAAACTCTGGCAAAGTCGTTACGATTTCACAGGTGATTAATTATTACGGGATCAACACCACAAATTCAGTAAGATGCCCACAGAAGAACTGTGATAAAATACTGACATGGGATGTAATACTTTACCATCTAGAACAAAATTATGATTCAGGACATGATATGAAACCAATAGAGGTTACAGACCTGTTCAGTCGTAGATGGTATAACTGGGAATACAGAAACGGATCTTTTTGGGAACGTGGAGAAAAAATTGAAAAATAATGGAAAAATTAGAACATATCCAGACTTTGACCGCCTGCTTAAAGTTGAATCTGAGCTAAAATCACAAAAATACATCATAAACAAAATTCTCGAAAAACTGGAGAAATAATTTCTATGGTACAAATGTTACAAGTTTTAGTCGCTAAAGACGGTAAATCATTAAGCTCAGATGAAGTTCTTGATGGTGGATTTTTTGATAGTGCGTTGGGGTACACAAGATCTTTATTCCTACGTAATGCAACCCCAGATTGGATATGTGACATAACCGGCCTTGACACCGTTAACACTGGCTCGTCATTATATGGTCCTGAGTTAATCATGCCGTTGCAGACAGCTGAACTAAAGGTTCACGTAAAACCTGTCACAGAATCCATAGACAATTTTGATTTCCTAAAACACGATCCAACTCCAATTAGGGATTCAATAGCAGGTGATTTGGTTTGGAAGAGATATGAAATCACGTCACAAGTTCTAGATTCAATGAGAAAAAATCAGATACACATGAAAAAATTAGGAAAGGACGGATTGTTCAATAAAACAAACTCTTCATTTCAAAAATCAGGGAGTAAATAATGACCACCGTCATTCCACTGGAAATAAGATATGAGATAGATGGAGAGGCAATAGAATCTGATAAAGGACTTCTACTTGGGGAATATGATATAGCGAAGGGAGATCTCAAGACGTTCTATCTTTTTAATCCAAATAATTCTATCCAAGCTGATGTGTCACAACTCGACACCAGCGATGATCATTCTACATTTATTCCTCCTGAAGGTGGCATCATAGCTCCGAGACAAAGTGCTGAGGTTTCCATAAAATACATCCCACAAAACAATCTTGAGAAACTTGCACTAGAAGAAATTAAACAAGACGATTTACCATCGGAAAATGACAAGCTGGTTGGAAAGATTCGCTGGGAGAATGCGAGGACGTAAAATGTTTTTCAATTTATTTCAAAAGAAACCAAGACTAGAGTATATCCTACCTATCGTATGCCGTAGATGCTTTAAACCAATTGCAAGCTATGCCACTCTGTGTAGAACCTGTGCAGAAAAGGAGTGAATGATGGACGAAGAAGAAATCAAAAGAAGCACAGATCAAATACTTAATGACAGTCTAACACGCATAGATAATTTACTTTCAGAAGCCGAGAATCTAAAATTAGATAACCAGCTTGACCGTTGGATCATCCATCATTGTATGTTAAGTGAAATTCCATTAATGGAAACACTACTCAAATTATGCAATTACGATAAAACTAAACAGGTCATAGACAGAGTAAAGAAAATAGCAGAAAACCTAGCCCCTACTACTAAGCTGGAGTGCTTCAAGTAGTCACTACTGACGAGTGAAAAAGGTGTTATGAGTGGGTACAAACTGGTATGATTTGGATCGTGACGGTAGAAAATTAGCTCGTCTTATCCGATTTTTAGAGACAAAGATGATGAAGTGTCGAAGTGATGAAAAGATCATTCGGTATGCTAACACTATAGGCACTCTGATTTCTAAAAAAGCTGAGATATGCAAATTCAGATACAGTGTGGACGACTTACTAAAAGAACTCAAAATACGTAAATCAAAATATGAAAAACAAAAGAGGTTTGGGAGATTTAGAAAATGACAAGCACAGACAAAATGCGAAAACCGTCATGTATATAAAGTAAGAAAGTAAAATATTACTACAGGTAAGAAAAATGTCCCAGGAACTTGAGATAACAACCATGAGTGAGAAGGGTCAGATCGTGATCCCTCAGCTCTTAAGAAAAGAGATGGGGCTCAAAGCGAAGACGAGATTTATCGTAATGCGCAAAGGTGACTTCATCATGATGAAGGCATTACAGATGCCAGACATGAATAAGGAATGGAACAGTATTTTCAAGAAGATAGACGAAAAGAATCTAAGGATCTCAGACAAGGAGATCGCAAGCGAAGTAAAAAAATACAGAAAGGCAAAACGCAAAAAGTAGTATGACAGTGTTGTTTTAGATGTACAGGGTCGTGCTGGACACCAACGTGCTTATCAGTGCAGTAATCAGTAACGGAAAACCAAGACAGCTTTTGAATGCAGTTAATGACAAAAAATACGTCCTGGTTACTTCTAGTGAAATACTCAATGAATTGGCAGGGGTTTTACGTAGGCCGAAGTTTCAGATGAATGAAGACGAGATTATGCAGATATTGTTTGCGCTGGTCTCATCAAGCGACATCAAGATAGTAAAGTCAAAATTCAAAGTTGTAAAGGAAGATCCTGATGACGACGTGATCATAAATACAGCATATGACGGACAGGCAGACTATATCGTTTCAGGAGACGGCGACCTACTTAGAGTGAAAAAATTCAAGAATATCCAGATAGTTACGGCTGTCGAGATGTTAAAGATGTTGTAAAACTGCATTCTATTTTCTTTTGTCAATCATTCCTTCTCAATAACCTGTTTTTTCTGTTCAGATTTCATGTTAAGAAAATGTTAAGATCTAAGTGAGGGCCGTGAAATCCTCACTTAGTTGCCTGAATGAACCACAATTAAAACAACATGTAGGCTCAGTGATTCACTTAGACACTTTGTAATACAATCCAATTGTTTTAAGCCTTAACCACACTTGAAAATTCTTAATTCATACTAAAGTTATGATAGTATAATGTTCGGTAGACTTCTAGACAGTACCAGAAACACAATGATAGTCATAGTTATTTTGGTAACTTTAGGGCTTGTAGTTTTTCTTGGTTAACGATTCATACCAATTGTAGTTGAGACTGCGTAATCCTAAGGGAGATTACGAAACGTGGGAAGGGATGAATGTGTCTATAATTAATTTGATGGAGGGGCCTTATGGAAATGCGGATCAAAGCAAGTTTGGCCCCCCCGAATGATTCTTTTGGTGTTTTTAATTATTATCTGAACTAATTAAGTGGTATGATGTAAGCGTTCAGAAATTTATTGAAGATAAACAGATTATTTGAGAGAATAATTAGAGTTTAAGTTCGTCAATAGTGACCTTGATTTTTTTTCCTTTAAACTTATCAGCTTCTTTATGATCTTCTTTTGGTATCTCAATTATTCTTCTATTCTTTCCCATTGTACCTACTTTACTAACAAATTTCAATAATATTAATAACGGATTATTGTTTTTATACTTTCGTATACAATTGTAGCAACTAATAAATAACATACAATTGTATACAATCGTATGTGTCAAATACTAGACGAGAACAAACAACTCAAGAACTGTATCGCCTCTATGAACTACTTTGATATGTCTCCTACTGACTACAAAAAGTTTCGAGGGCTGATCAATAGAGTCTTAGATGAGGTTGTAAATTGAAACAAAAAGAAGAGTTAACCGTCAAACTCGAAGCCATCTGCTACACCTGGAAAGATGCAATGAAACTCCAGGTTCTGTTGGGTGCTATAGTTCACAACAGCAAACATGTAGAGGAATGTCAAATCTCTTACATTGCCCCCTCTTCTGATGCCAAAATGGAGGCCATGATTGGCTCCTAAGTTTTTACTTTCCGAGTCCTGTTCGATTGTTCGATGTGAAGAGTGCGAATACAAGAACTGTGTTTGTTTCTGTCATAGGAGCTGTCAAGATTGATCGATCTTGTCTGGAATTGTTCAATCTGTCATAAAGATTTTCTAACTGACGAAACACACGAGCATGAGCAATATGAAATTCAAATGCAAATCCTAAAAGACTTGTCGATAAATTGTAACAAGAAGTACGCTCACACTAAGAGATGTCTTCAATGAACTTACAGGAAATTATTCGCATACTGCTAAAGAAACACGCTCGGATCGAGTACCTGGAAAACATCTTGATGAAACACGGCCTCGCGGGTGAGATAGAATGAAAATCATGATGATAGATGAATGTGTTACTAAACACTGGGCCGATAACTATCCATATACAGACCGATATCCTCGGTCCATCGACGTCTTGGGACATCATGCGAGTGACGAGGAAATTTTACAATATATTATAGAACATGATTATGGTTTGATAACTTGTGATCACAGATTTTCGCTTTTTGCTTTATGGAATAATGTTCCAGTGATCTTTCATAGGTTTGATGGTTCCAGATACCACACAAAACCAAATACCAAACAACTTACAAACGTGGGCAGTGTTGATGATTTCGCACAATATACACTAAAACATGATGGGATCGTAATTCCCTGAAAATATCCAAAGGAGATCTGATTTTTCTAAGCTAAAAATGTTGTATTAACAGGTTTAACATTGCGTATATTACACTATTGTATATTAAAATATCTTTTAATATGATAAATCAAGAAAAAAATTAGGTGGCTTGAAATTCCAGAAACTAAAATAAACTTAGATTGCACTGGATTGTTTTGTCCTGAACCAGTATTCAGAACAAAAGTTGTAGTAGAAAGAATGCAAACAGGAGATGTATTGATAGTCCTGGCAGATGATCCAGCAGCTGAAGATGACATTTTAAAATGGGTGTCACGAAGTGGTCATGAACTAGTTGAAATGAAGAAAAACGATAAA
>JACZTB010000003.1 GCA_022573895.1 Nitrososphaerota archaeon | reverse complement strand
CCTGTTGTGGTTTTATTGATACACGAATTTGTTTTTGTTCAATTTTTTCAAAATGTTGTTTAAGTTCAGTTCCACTGTAATATTTTAAAATCTCATCCCATTCAGGTGGGTTTTCATATCTTCCAAGATTTGGTTTTAAATTTCCTGATAGTATGTTTACTACCGTACTTTTTCCCATTCCATTTCTTCCTAGCAGTCCAACAACTTGCCCTATCTTTGGAGTGGGTAATCTGAATAGACGAAATGAATTTGGACCATATTGATGAATTTTGTCTGTAGCTAACTCACTTGCAAGATTAACAATAGTTATTGCATCAAATGGACATACTTTGACACATATTCCACAGCCATTACAGATGTCTTCGTCGATCTGAGCTTTTTTTGATTCTTCACTTAGAACAATACAATCTGCGCCTGATTTGTTGACTGGGCAGTACTTTATGCACTCTAAACCACATTTTTTTGGCTGGCATAACTCCTTATCTAAAACAGCAACTCTGTGTGTCATGTCGTAACTCGGTATTTTCTTTGCTTTATACCTATTTTGAGCACATTTGAAATCTTGCGTTACGTTAATAGATGAGAATTAGACATAATTTTTCAAGCCGGCCATAGCGTTAGGGTGCGACCCAATCCCATTCCGAACTTGGAAGTCAAACCTGACGTCGCTGTTGTGCTACTAAGATGCGAGAGCCCTTGGGAAGCAACAGTGCTGGCATTTTCTAATTTTCAATCTTTTAATATTCAATTAATTGGTTTGATTATGATTTCAATGTCAAATTGTACTGTATGTGGTGAATCATTTTCCGACGACATTAGATTTCTAAATCATATGATGGAAAAACATGGTTTTAGAAATCCAAATGTTGGAAAACCTGATAGAAACAGTAGAGGTTATTAGTTACAAATTTTGTAAATAATCTAAAATTAATCTTACACCAAAACCTGTAGCACCTTTTGGATTATATGATTTTTCTTTCGTAGATATTTGTGTCCATGCAACTCCTGCAATATCAATATGAGTCCATGGTGTATCTTCAATTGCATTTCTCAAAAATGCTGCAGCAGTAATGGTTCCTGCAGCTCTATCTATACCAATATTTTTCATATCTGCAACTTCTGATTTTATCATGTCCATAAAATCTTGATTTAATGGAAGCTCCCAAACTTGTTCCATAGTTCTTTTAGAAGATTCATTGATCTTCTTTGTTAGTTTTTCATTGTTTGATATTATTCCTGCTACATTGGAACCTAATGCAATGATGCATGCTCCAGTTAGAGTTGCAAAATCAATAATTACCTTTGGTGAATAGTGTTTTTCTCCATATGATAGTGCATCAGCCAAAATCAACCTGCCCTCGGCATCTGTGTTTAAAATCTCTGAAGTTTTTCCACTATACAACTTTATGATGTCTCCAGGTCTATATGATTCTCCACCAGGCATATTTTCAACTGATGGAACAATTCCAACAACATTAATTGGTAGTTTTAATTCTGAAACTGCTTTCATTATTCCAAGAACTGTACAGCCTCCACATTTGTCAAACTTCATCTCGTCCATCTTCTCTCCTGGCTTTAACGAAATTCCTCCTGTGTCAAATGTAACTGCCTTACCAACTAAAACAATTGGTTTTTCATTTCTTAGTCCACGATTATGTTCCAAAACAATTAGTTTAGGCTCATTTTTACTTCCTTGTCCCACTGCTGTAATTCCACCAAAACCTCTCTTTTTTAATTCAGATTTAGAAATTATTCTGCATTTCATCTTGTTCTTTTTAGAAATTGTTTTTGCAAAATTTGCTAATGTGGTTGGCGTGCATTCATTTGGAGGTAAGTTAGCAATACTTTTTGTAAATATGGCACCATCTGCAACAATTACAGCTGTTTTGATTGCTTGTGAAACTTTGTTTGATTTAGAAACTATGATTGTTAGATCTGGTGAATTATCTGCTTTATCTGCCTTGAATTCATCAAATTTGTAAAGAGCCATCTTAGAACCTTCTACAATCTGAGAAACTGATGAAATTTGGTTATTTACAAAACTTGGAGGTGTAATTATTGAAAATTCTTTCAACTTTAACTCTCTTGCTTTTTGTGCAATTTTACCTGAGACTAATCTGATAGTATCTTTTGTTAAATTCTCTTTTTTTCCTAATCCTGCAAGTAGAATTCTTTGGACAGATTTTTTTCCCGGTATTGGAATAATATTCAATTTTCCTAATTTCCCTTCCATATCTTTTAGAGATTGGTTGATTGCTGAAGATGTTTTAGCATCAAATTTTCCTAATCCTAGAACCTTGTTTGAATTTTCTAATACAAAACCACAAAGAAGATGTGTCCTCTTTTTTGTAGAACTTTCAGTTTTTACCCTCATTATGTTGTGTAAGTTTTGAAGTATTATTTAGATTTACTAGAAATCTATTTTTTTACTATTTGTGAGCAGACTTGATGATCTCAAAAAAACTGCTTTAACAGTTTTGCAGCTTTGCTGACAATTTTCGTCAACTCTCATGGTTGATGATTTTTCTATTTTTTTAGAAAAAATTGATTTTACTAATGGAAATAATGCTGCCCGTCCACCATATGCTCTTTTTTTATCAATAAACCAAAACATGTCTAAAGCAGATTCATCTAGAATTTCATCTCTTATCTTTATTCCAAAATCTGAATAGTGTCCTACCATTGAAATTTTATCTCTTGCAAAAAACTCAACAAATTTAGCAAATTTTACACACAAGTAACATTGATTATCAAATACAACAATTGGAACATTTTCTTGTATTTCCATAATATTGTATAGTGGCGATCAAATTAAAATTTTATAGAAATAGATTTTTATTAAATTTACTGAGATAATGATTAAGATGAGGCTTAATTATTATCAAATTAAGAAAAATATTCTAAGAGCTCGTAAGTTAGTTATTAAGGCAACCAGTATTGCTGGTTCAGGTCATCCTGGGGGTTCTTTCTCTATGGCAGAAATTTTGGGTTGTTTATTTTACAAATATCTGAAATTTGATCCTAATAATCCTCAGTGGGAAGACAGAGATCGTTTGGTTTTATCTAAAGGTCATGCTGCTCCTGGTTTGTTTTCAAACATGGCAGTAGCAGGATATTTTCCAGAATCTGAACTTGAAACTCTCCGGAAATTTGGTAGTAGATTACAGGGGCATCCTGACCTAAAATGCCCAGGAGTAGAATTCTGTGGCGGATCTTTAGGCACAGGATTATCTTATTCTGTGGGAGTTGCACTTGCTGCAAAAATTGATTCTAAGGATTATCATATTTATACTATCATTGGAGATGGAGAATCAAACGAGGGTCAAATTTGGGAGGCAGCTATGACTGCTGCCAAATACAAGATTGATAATCTTACTGCTTTTCTTGATAGAAATTTCATTCAACAAGATTCCTACACTGAAAAAATAATGCCACTAGATGAAAAATTAGAAGGTGATGATCTTTCTGAAATGTGGAAAGATGCGTCACGTTGGAAGACTGGTGATAAGTGGAGATCCTTTGGTTGGAATGTAATTGAAATAGATGGACATAGAATTGAACAAATTGATGCAGCCATTGCAAAAGCAAATGCAACAAAAGGAATTCCTACCATGATAATATCAAGAACAATTAAAGGTAAATCAGTAGAACACATGGAGGATAATCCACAATGGCATGGAAAAGCTCCTGACTCTGATGTTGTTCCTATAATTAATCATGAACTGGATTCACAGTTTATGATTGCTCCATCTATAATTGCGGGAGATATGACAAATCTGGCAAATGAAATTAAAAGATGTGTTTCTGGCAGAGCTGATTATATTCATCTTGATGTGATGGATGGTCAATTTGTTCCAAACAAAACTTTCGATCATACTAAAATCAAAGAACTAAGACATCTTACTATAATTCCCTTTGATTCACACCTGATGATTAATGACCCTGTGAAACATGTTAGAGATTACATTGATGCAGGTAGTGATATTATTACAGTTCATGCTGAAGTAACTGACGAATTTAGTTTTGGAGAAATTCATGATCTACTAAAACAAAATCAAGTTGGCATTGGTTTTGCAATAAACCCTAATACTGAATTACCTGAATGGTCTTACAAATTCTTACCTTCACTTGATCAACTAATTGTAATGTCTGTAGTTCCTGGAAAGTCTGGTCAAAAATTCATTGAAGAAACACACGCAAAGATAACTAGATTGAATTCTATTCTAAAAGAACATAATTTTTCAGGCTATATTGAGGCTGATGGAGGAATAAATCTTGAAAATATTGGCTCCGTTTTTGCAGATGGTGCTCGCGTCTTTGTTGGAGGTAATGCCATTGTTGGACAGCAAAATGTGCGAACAGCAATTAGAGACTTTAGAAATGAAATTTTAAAATCTAGAAGAAGTATTTTACTTGATAAAGCCTACGAGTTAGGTAGAACAGATTTAGTAAACAAATGGATTGGTTTGCACATTGTAGGAGAAAAACAAGAACAAATTAAAAAAATTGCACAGGAGTCAGGGTACATTTGAATGAACCCATAATGACTGATATGCGTTCAGAATATTCTAAAACTTTGATTCAAGTTGGAAAAGAGAATCCAAATGTTGTAGTTTTAGGTGCCGACACAACTGATTCACTAAAGACCTCTAGCTTTGGAAAAGAATTTCCTGATAGATTTTTCAATGTTGGTATTGCTGAAGCAAATCTTGTCACAGTCTCTGCTGGATTAGCAGCATCTGGAAAAATTTCTTTTGCTAGTACTTATGCAATATTTTTACCAGGAAGAGCAGTTGATCAAATTCGAAATAATATTGCTTATCCCTCACCCCAAGGCAAGCAAGGCCTTAATGTGAAATTAGTTGTGTCTCATGGAGGCTTATCTGTTGGGCCTGATGGAGGTTCACATCAACAACTTGAAGACATCGCAATAATGAGAGTTATTCCTAATTTTCGAGTTTTTATTCCAGCTGATACAATTTCAGTTTCTAAATTAACTCATTTAATGGCAAATGAATATGGACCATTTTACATGAGAATGGCAAGATCAAAAACTTCTATAGTCCATTCAGAATCTCAAGATTTTCAAATTGGGAAAGGCATTATTCTTAGAGATGGTTCTGATTGTACCATTACAGCATGTGGAATTACTGTTAGAATGGCTTTAGAGGCAGCTGAATCATTACAGCAAGAAGGAATTTCCTGCAGAGTTTTGGACATGTTTTCAATAAAGCCAATTGACAATGAAATTTTAGAAAAAGCAGCAAGAGATACAGGTTGTATAGTTACTACTGAAGAGCACAATATTTTTGGTGGAATGGGCTCAGCTGTTGCAGAATCTGTTTCTGAATCATACCCTGTACCAATAAAGAGAATTGGGGTTCAAGATATGTTTGGAGAATCTGCTAGAGATGAAGAAGTTCCTTTACTTTTTGAAAAGCATGGAATAACATCTTTTAATATGGTAAAACAAGTAAAAGAAATTAGGAATAAAAAATTATGAAAATTTTTCTTGATACTGCTAATCTAGAGTCTATTAAAAAATTTAATGATATGGGATTACTAGATGGAATTACAACTAATCCTTCTCTATTATCTAAAGAAGGAGGCAATCCCAAGGATGCAATGGCGGAGATTACAAAAATTATCAAAGGTGATGTGAGTCTAGAAGTTGTAAGTACAGAATATTCTGGAATGATGGAAGAAGGTAAACGTCTTCGTGAATATGGAGATAATGTTATCGTTAAAGTTCCTATGACTCCTGATGGTTTGAAAGCATGCAAATCCCTTTCATCAGAAGGAATTCCTGTTAATGTTACATTGATATTTTCTCCTAATCAGGCTTTACTTGCTGCGAAATCTGGTGCAAAATATGTTAGTCCATTTATTGGAAGACTGGATGATATTGGCCAAGATGGAATGCATCTAATTAAAGAAATCAAAGAAATATTTTCCAATTATAATTTTGGAACTAAGATACTTGTTGCAAGTATTCGTCATCCAATACATGTTATTGATGCTGCAAAAATTGGAGCTGATGTGGTAACTTTACCTCCTGTTGTATTAGATAAGATGTTGCAACATCCATTGACAAAAATTGGTTTAGAAAACTTTCTTACAGACTGGGAAAAGCTTAAAGCTGTAAATCCTGATATCAAAATATAACAAATAAAATCTAGCTAATATCATCTACGGAAGAAATTTAAAATGAAAAATTTAGGTTATTTTACGAGTTCTTATTACTTCTTTTTTCTACCAGTTCCTCTACCTGAAGTTATTGTACCTTTGTATTCTGGTCTGACTTTTGGTTCAGGTATATCACTCAATTTTCTTCTACTGGTTCCTCTACCTGAAGAGACTATTCTATTTCCTGCTGCTGCTTTCCTTGCTGCTTGAAGTTCTTTAAATTGTTCTCCAGTCCATTTTGAAGCATCACTGTCAACCCAGATGAATCCTCTGCCTCTTCCAGCTCGTATTCTGATTTTAGCCATAAATAATGTAAAATTATCTCGTATTTATTTAATCTTATTATTCTAAATGGTGGAATTTTGAAAAAAAGTTTCTAGTTTTATGGAATAAAATATTAGAGTTAAATTTGTTTTAACTACTAATCCAACCTAGCTTTTTAAAATATGTAAACATCAGAATTGCAGGAATTGCTGATGCTATAATAATAATAATGAAAGCCGTAAATGGACCTAAGATCATTAAATTGTCTCCATTTCCTCCTGGCAAATTAACATTCATTCCATAAAATGTTCCAATTACTGTTGATGGAATTGCTAACGTGAAGATAATAGTTAGTACAGCAAGTACTTTGTTTGTTTTTTCAGTACTTAACACAAAGTCCGTATCTTTGTAAATTTCCATAGTTTCTCTTGACTCTTCTAATGTTTCAATTACTTTATCTATGTGGTCAATTATATCATCAAAAAATAATGTAAGTTCTTTATCCTCTCTTTCAGAAAATCTTTGAATGTTTTTTGCAATTTCTAACACAAATTTCTTTAATGGACTAACTATTCTTCTTAATCTGTTAATTTCTCTTCTGAGCAGAGTAATACTTCTTGCCACTGGTTTTGTTTCATCAAAAACTCTATCTTCTATTTCATCTAGATTTGCAATTATCTTTCTAGAAATATGTAAAAGATCATCTACCAACACATCTATGATTTCATGAAGTAATACTCCTGAGGATTTTCCTAATAGTCTATCTTTTCTTTGTTGATCTGAATCTGTTTTACATATTTCTGCCAATTCAACTAGAGGTCTAAGATCTCCTTGATGTACTGTAACTAAGAAATTTTTCCCAAGAAATATGGATAGCTGACTAATTCTTGGCATTCCTACTTTTTGTGATAGTGGTGGAAAATGTAGAATTACAAAGAAATGATCATCATAACTGTCTAGTTTTGGAAGTTCAAATTTGGTCATACAGTCTTCAATGTTTAGTGTATTGAAATTGTATTTTTCAGCTAATTTTTCAACATCATTTCTATCTGGATTTTGTAAATTAATCCATACAAATTTTTCACCTTGTATAGTCTCAATTTTTCTTTCGACAGGACTTTCTATTGATTTTTTACCTGAACGCAATCTGTTGGTGATGAATCCTTTTCTCAAGTCGAAAAATACCCTAGTACAACAAATTTAAAGCGATCGTTATTATCTTCTGTAAAAATTATAGTTGTGAAATTGAAAAACATTCTTGAATTTGAGACTATTTGAACGGAAGTAAATAGTTCATTCCAGTCCATGTAAGTCCGATTGCTATTGCCATTGCAACCCACCATAATCGCATATTTCAAATTTAAATTAGTTAATAATAAATCTACAGTATAATCTTCAGTTAGAAATCAAAGATTATTACAGGATAAACAATTTTTCTTTCTGGTGGCCTTCGTAGTACAGTGGCTAGTATAGGGGATTGTGGATCCCCGGACAGGGGTTCGATTCCCCTCGAGGGCCTACTGAAATTTTTTGAATCAGAAAAATTCTGCTATAAACTTTCACTAAAAAAACAAATTGCATTTTTTATGCATGATTTTGTTAAATCATTTAACATGGTAAATCTTCGAAAAAATGAGCTTTTTAAAAATTTTATTAATGAGAAATTTTGTATTATATGTGATTAATATGACCAAAGTCAGAATACGAGCTGGAAGAGGCAAAGGATTCATCTGGGTTGACAGTGATGCTACAAAATGGACTGGAGAACAATTTAAAGAATTTCAACAAGCATCTAAAGACGTAGCTACAAAAAGTGGTATAAAATATGTCACAACAGGACGAGGAACTGGAAAGATAAAGTTTAGTGACATTCCAAGCACACCAACGAAATCAACAAAAGGTATGTGGGTTAGTTCAGGTAGAGGAACTGGTAGAAGAAAACTCTGAGTGTCTGATCCAAAAAAGATAATCAACAAAATGTATCATCCATAAAAAGTTTTGAAAATAATTAATGATCTAGTTGAATAAACTGTAGAAAAAAAAAATAGAATTGTAATGATTACTTGAAAGAGCGTACCTTACGAACAATTTTGTTATGATCTAAGGATGCAGTGGTAGTTACATACAAGAGATGATTTCTTCCCGCAGGCATAATTATCCTCTTTACCTTGTCATATTCTGCTACAACATACTTGCATGAACCAAGTGTTTTTTCTAGTTTTTTTCGTTTGCTCCAATTATTTGCTGCTGCCTTTAGTGATGCCAAGCTTTGTTTCTTTGACACCAAAATACGCACTTTTTTAGAACGTTCTGAAAAAACCAGGTTTCCTTTGAGATCTAGCACACTGACTACTCTAACAGATGGACTTATCTTCAAAATCTTTTCAGCTACTTGCTCCATATTCATAATTGTTAGTAAACATTCTAGATGATAAGATTTTCTAAAAGAATTTTAAACATTAATTTCGGGTATTATTTGTCTTAATGAGTGAAAATTACTCCTTTTTTTCTACTGATAGATAGAAAAATCCTCTGCTGGTGTTGAAATTTTTAAAAAATACCGAATTTACTAGATTCCATTTCTTCTTTGATAGCAAGCTTGAATCGGGGAGACTTGGTTTTTACGTTATTTGTTAACCATGTAAGAAATTTCTTCTCAATCCCTCTTCCCTTTAATTTATTAAAATCTGGCCCCATCATTTCTACCAATTTTTCAACAAGTGATTTGTTTATACTTAATACAAAAAAGTGCCAACCAAAAGCAAATTCTGAATCAGTCATAATAAAATCTTCTTTGCTGTGAACCATTTCTTCCAAAAGAACTAATTGACGAGTTAACGCTTTACTTGTTTTATCATAATCTATTGCAGAAACATTGATGTTAATCCTGTTCTCCATACTCTTTTCACTTCAAAACAAAATAAAAGGGTTGTACAGATTATTCCTTTAAAAGATATTCAAAATCGATATCAAAATACATTTTCATGATATTGATATAAGTTTGAATAGATTCTGGAATTTCTTCACCACATGCTACTCCTAATTTTTTTGCATTAATCCAAATTACTAACATTTGTATGATTGTCAAAAATCGATCATTTTTAATTTCAGGATTTCCAATGGATTTTGTATATCTTTCTGCAAATTCCCATGCTGTTACAAAATCTACACATTTTACACCAAAAATTGCCAATACTTGCTCTTGCATATTTTGTGCTTTTTTGAATGGTACTTTATTGATAATGTATGGGAAATTTACTTTATCTGGAAGACAATCTGGAAGTGGCCCCCAAATTGTAATTATTTTTGTTTCTGGTTTTAGATTTTTAAATTTTTTCAACATTTGATTAATCACATTATCATCTGTAAACCAAAACAAAATCACAGAAGCATCTGAAATGTCAGATTCTTCTATTTTCTTGCAAATTAGTTGCCCTTGAATATTTTTTTGTTCAAGAATTTCTTTTGCATGTTGAATTTTTTCAGGATTGTAATCTATTCCTACAGCTTTTTTTACTTTGAACTCATTTATTGCTATCTCAATTCCAATCTCATTTCCACAACCTAAATGATAAAAAATGTCATTTTTTCCTAAACCTACAAATTTGAAGATTTCTCTAAAAGATTTTACTGGTAGCTGAACATCTTCTCCACTAAGTAAATTTTTTGGAAGTGTTTCTAAATATTCCTCAATTTTCAATAGTATTATTTCTACAAGAGAGAATTTATTCTCTTATACTTTCTAATTTTGAAACTGCCTGCCATAACTGTGTTCTTACATATGAGGGCATGTTAGGATCTTGTGTTACATCATCTAGTAGACTAATTGTATTTGCGGCTCTTACTGATAGTGAATACTCTTCTTTTATCAAATCTACAACCAAATCTGAAATTGATTTTTTTATTATCTTTGGAGTAGAATGATTTGAAGCAATCTGGTTTAATGTTTCAATTGCCCCTTTCATAGATTCTTTATTTTGAGCCTCGTCTACCATTTTTTACACCTTTTCTTAAAAATTAGAAGTATATAGTTACATCTCTACAAATACGTTATCTGATTCTACCACAACATTGTATGATGTCAAATCTCTAATTTTTGCTGGAAATTTAACTAATTTTCCAGTTTTACAATTAAATTGTGCTCCATGCCAACCACATGTTATTGTACATCCATCCAATTTTCCTTCTGATAGGCTGGAACCTGAATGAGTACAAGTATCGTCTGTTGCATAATATTTACCATCAATATTTGCAACTAAGACATCTTTTCCATCAATAGAGACCTTGATCATCTTTCCAGGAGAAATATCAGATATTTTACCGGCTATAATTTTTCCCAATGCAGTTTTTATCTGATCATTCTTAATATTTTTTTGTATATAGTGGTGATAATGATCAGAGAGGCAAATTCTTTAGATAAAATTCCAATTTTGAAATTTTGTAAGGATACTTTTTCTTGGGGAGACTATGTAGATCAAGTTTGGGATTCTTGGTTATCTGAAGGTAATTTGTTCCTATCTGAAAAACAGTTTCCAGTTGGAATCTGTCATGCATTTTACTCAAAAGACCAAACTTGGATTGAAGGAATTAGGATTGATCCAAATTTTCGTAGACAAAAAATTGCATCTGAACTTGTAAAACATGCTGAATCAATAGGAAAAGAAAAGGATACCTCATTTTCCTTTATGTTAATTGATACTGAAAATACTTCATCTATTAATATGGCAAACTCTTTAGATTATGATATCTTTCAAACTTGGAATTTCTACTCTCTTATGCCAAAAAGAAATTCGAATTATGATATTCACTTTGAGAAGTCACTAAATCGTCAATTATATACCCATTATGTAAAATCTTGGAGGTGGCTTCCAGTTGATGATGCTACACTATCTACATTTTATAAACAAAATAAAATTATTAAATCTAATGTAGATGGTAAATATTCAATTGCAATTCTTACTGATTCTGAGCATTTTGATAACACTTTAATTGTTACATTATTTTCAGGTTCGCAAAACACTACATTACAAATAATTTCCTTTTTACAAAATTATGGTATAGAAAAAAACTATGAAAGAATACAAATTTTGACTAAAGAACAATTACCACTTTTTGATTCATTGGAACGTAGAATTTCATTTCGTTTAATGAAGAAATCTTTAGCTTAATCTGATTTAACAAATTTTATTGTGTTATTTAAAATTCCAAGACCTTCAATTTCCATCTCTACTTTATCCCCATCCTTCAAAAATACTGCATTTGGGTTGTTTACTATAACTCCAGCTGGTGTTCCCGTAGCAATAATGTCTCCTTTTTCTAAGGTCATTACTTTAGAAATTTTTGAAACAATTTCTGGGATTTTGATGAACATTTTACTTGTAGAAGCATTTTGTCTTAGTTCTCCGTTAATTTTGGTTGTTAGCTTTAGATTTTGGGCATCTTGAATTTCATCAGCTGTTGTAATCCATGGTCCACATGGTGCAAATGAATCAAAACTCTTCCCCCTAGTAAACTGCTTATCTTTGAATTGAATATCTCTAGCTGAGACATCATTGAATACCATGTATCCAAATACTGCACTTGATGCATCTTCTATACTAATATTTTTGCAGTTTTTTCCAATTATCAAGGCTAATTCCACTTCATAGTCTAGCTGTGAAACAAAATCTGGACATATGATATCTGACTGTCCCCGTTAGTGCTGTTCGTGGTTTAATTATTATGACAGGATCTTTGGGTGCTTGTAGTCCTTGTTCTTCAGCATGGTCCGTATAGTTGAATGCTAAACAAATTATTTTGTTTGGATTTGGAATTGGTGACAATAATTTGAATTTTGAAATACTTTCTTCATATGGTAAATCTTCAATTTTGTTTTTAATTTCATCATACCACCCATCAAAAAGAAAATCTTTTACATTGTTTGGAATTGGAACTCCTGTTTGGTAAATAATCACGTCTTTTGTAGCTACTTTGTCACCTTTAACAAAACCATATGTTTCATTATTTCCATGTAACAATCGTGCTATTTTCATAATTGATCACTTGTGTGTAAAAATTGCTTGATTCTGTGAATCTTTTCTACAATATCCAAATCTGACAAATTGAATCTCTTCTCCTTCTTTTAGTTGTAGATAATGTGGTTCTGTATAAACATCTAATTCTTCTAAACTTTCTTCGTTAAACTTTTCCCCAATGAATAATACTTTTGGAATAATCATCTTAATTTCATGTGCAGTTTTTTGTGAAACCCATTGAATTTTTGGTATGTTTGTTGTTTCTCCGTCTCCAACAAACTCCCCTTCAAATTCTGTGCCCTCTTTTGTAATAGAAACATTTCCTAATCCTAAAAGCCTAATCTGCATTCCTTGTTTGATGTTTTGCGCATCATCTCCGGAAATATAGAAATTTCCATCAATCTCAATTTTTCTTTTTCCCATGTCAATAATTGGATGGTTAGGAATTTCAACTGATGTGATTAGTAAATTTTTTACTGTCAATTTTCTTGCATTGCTTACCATGAACAATCTTGTACTCTCAGCATCTACAACTTTTCGATTAAATGCTTCAAGTGCATCAAACGGTGCAAGAGTATCTGCTTTGGTTAACCCTAATGACATGATGAATTTTCTGATGGCTTCCGGTCTAATTCCCCTTCTTCTAAGTGCCTCAAGAGTTGGTAGTCTTGGGTCATCATACCATGAAACCTTACCTTCTTCAATCAAAGGCTTGATGATCCTTTTTGACATTGGCATTCCTTTGAATTCTAACCTAGAGAAAAATCCCTGGTATGGTTTTCTCATGTTTAATGCGTCTAATATTGCATAAATCAACTCTTTTCTTAGTTCAAATTCTTTTGAACGCAATGCATGTGTGACTCCACTAATACTATCTTCTATTGCAACTGACATATCATAGCTAGGCCAAATTCTATATTTTTTGCCTAACGTGTAATGACTTTCATCAATAATTCTAAACAATACAGGATCTCTCATGACTGCATTATCTGCTTTCATGTCTCCACGGAATCTTACAATTGCATCACCAGGTTTGAATTTTTCTTTCATCTTTTCCCAATTTTTATTGTTTTTATCAACATCTCCCATACTACACTTGCAGGCTTTTCTTTCTCTTCTGTTCTTGCTTATGTTGTCTCTTTTACAAGTACAAACATAAGCTCTTCCAGAATTGATTAACTCTACACATTTCTCATAAAATATTTCCATATCATCTGAAGTCTGCTTTTCTTCATCCCATTCAATTCCCAACCATTCTAACCCAACTTTTATGGCTGCATGATACTCCATTCTCTCTACTTCTGGATTTGTATCATCCATTCTTAGAATAAATTTTCCACCATACATCTTTGCATATTCTGAACTAATGATTACTGCTTTTGCATGACCTATGTGTGGATATCCATTTGGTTCAGGAGTAAATCTTGTAACAACTTTTCCTTGTTCAGCATCTTTTAATTCTGGAAGCCATTCTCTTCCTTCAATTTTTTCTTTAGGTACCAAAATTTCTGGAAAGTTTTCTACAATTTCTTTTTTTTGCTCTTCAAATGATAACTGGTTTACAATAGCAACAATTTCAGAAATGTCTCCTGTAATCTCTTTTACTTTGGTTCTAAATTCTGGCTTTGTTCCAAGGATTTTTCCCAAAATTATTTTATCTTGAGTTTGCCCTTTATGCTCAAATGCATTTTGAAGAGCCATTTTTCTAATTTCTTTTTTTAATTCTTTATCCATATCTATCTCTACTTATTGTAACTATACACTTCTCTTTACTACAAAATCCAATAAAGCAATTAGTTCTATTTTAGCAGTTCCAGAGTACCTTGACAATGATTTTTCAGCCTTGTCTGCATATTTTAGAGCCTGCTTTCTAACATTCTCTTCAATTCCAAGAGAGCGAATTACGTTTACTGCCTTGTTTAGATCATTTCTTGTTGCTTTAGAATTTCCAAATGTCTTTAGGATTATTTTTTTGTTTTTACCTTTTGCTGATTTTATTGCCATTAGAATCGGAAGTGATTTTTTACCTTCCCTAAGGTCATTTCCAACAGGTTTCTTTGTAAGTTTGGGATCTCCCATTACTCCTATAAGATCATCAGTTATCTGAAATGCAATTCCCAGGTTTCTTCCAAATGATGATAGATTTGAAATATCTTTAGATTTGTTCGTAGCACAAATAGCTCCCATTGCACATGACACATCAAACAATGCTGCAGTTTTTTTACAAATCATTGTAACATACTCTGTTTGTGTTGGAATTTTTTTCCCATCTGCCATCTTAATATCAAGTAGCTGACCTTCACATACATCTACACATGCTTTAGCTAGTCTTGAAACTAATTTAGTGGTGGCACATGCTGACAACTTTGATTCAGTAATTATTTGAAATGCTTTTGAAAATAAAACATCGCCTGCTAGAATTGCAATTGGCATTCCAAATTTTTTATGTACAGTAGGAACTCCATGACGCATTTCATCATTATCCATGATATCATCATGAACCAAAGTAAAGTTATGAACCATTTCTATAGCACTTGCAGCTTGCATTGAATTAGAAACTTTTCCTCCTAAAATTTGACAACTTGTAATTACCATGTATGGTCTTAGTCTTTTTCCACCGTGAATAATCAAATGTCCTGCTGCATCATAGAGTTTCTTTGGATTTCCTTTTAGTTTTGAATTTAGATACTTGTTTACTATTTTTGCATTTTTTTCAATTTGCTTAGTTTTTTTCATTTACTAATCTCCACTTGTCTTTTGGCAAATGAGTCTTGATTGCTTTATTCAATCCATCATGAACTTCACTATTCATCCATCCAGATAAGACATTTTCATGCTTTTCTAGCATGGATTGCTTAGATTTATCAAGTAATTCTAAAGCAATAAGCATCCAAGGGCAATAAATTTGAGGATTTGTCTTTAATTCTGAAAGTAACTCTTTAGCAGAAATCCACTTAATTTCATCTATTTCTCCCTCTATCTCTTTTGGTTCTGAAGTTTTGTCGATTATTCCAATTAATGTTCCACAAATTTCATTTTCAGAACCAACATCTTTGTAAGGCACATGATACTCAAATTTATACAAATAATCTAATTTTCCTTCAATTCCTAATTCTTCTGGCATTCTTCTTTCCCCTGATGATACATAAGTTTCAGATTCTCTTGGGTGACTTGCAAATGTACCATCCCAATCGCCTGGCCACAACATCTTTTCTTTTGCCCGTCTAGTAAGCAATAGCTTCCCATCCTTGTCAAACAATAAAGCAGTAAATGCTCTGTGAAGTTTTCCATCTGGCAAATGACACTTTACTTTTTCTTCAGTACCAATTGGATTGTCATTTTTATCAACTAAAATCACAAATTCTTCAGACATTTCTTTTTCCTCTGAACAACGTTCCTTCAAATTTCCTATTTTTAACCACTTTTACAATTCTTTCAGGTTTATTGCCATTTACAAAAAAGACATTCATTCCCATTTTCGAAATCTTTAAGGCTTCCTCCACTTTTCTAGTCATTCCACCAGTAACATCCATCTTGTTTTCTGAAATTAAATGATGCTTACCTCTCAATTCATAAATTAATTTTTTTGATTTGAGATCAGAATACAATCCATCTTCATTTAGAATAAAAATACTAAGTCTTGGTTTTAAAATTTTTGCTAGATGAGTCATTATCTTATCACCTGATAAAATGTATGTTTTTTTCTGACCATACCATAATGCATCTCCATATGTAACTGGAATTAAGCCTGATTTTGCAATTTTTTCAACCTCTTTAACTTTCTTTGAAATGGGTTTGTTTCCTGACATAAAATCAGTTGGTGGAAGACAATATGGATTTAATCTATTTTTTAACAATGAATCCAAAATGATCTTGTTTAATTCAATCATTGAATTTTTTACAATTGCAACTCCTCTAAGATTGTATTTTCTTTCTTTAGTGTGCATATCATATTTTACAGCCCAATAATGTCCATAGGAACCACCACCGTGAACTATAATCATTGGTTCATTGATTTTCTTTAAACTCTTAGCAAGATTATTTATTGTTTTTCTTCTAGCTGATAATGGTTTTTCTTTATTTGTAATAATTGAACCGCCTAATTTTATTAGAATCATGCTGTTCCAAATTGTGTAGTTAATTAAAAAGTATCCAGTCCTTTGAAATCAATTTTCACAGAAAAGCATTCGTAATTTTTATCTTTGAA
This sequence comes from Nitrososphaerota archaeon, assembly GCA_022573895.1. Taxonomy (GTDB): domain Archaea; phylum Thermoproteota; class Nitrososphaeria; order Nitrososphaerales; family Nitrosopumilaceae; genus Nitrosopumilus. The sequence goes on along the minus strand of JACZTB010000003.1, from coordinate 56,484 downwards.
TTGTTTGATGGAATACTCTAAATTTGATTCATCTGTCAAAGAAAAGATGCATCCGCCTCCACCTGCACCAGTAATTTTTGCCCCAAACGATGATTTTTGTCCTACTTGGATCATATCTCTCAATTTTTCATTTGAAACTCCTATTGTTTCAAGATACTCTTGATTCTGAATTATTTTTTGACCCAATTCTTTAATGTTATTGTCATTCAATAATTTCAAAACATCTTCAACTAATTCTGATTCGTTATTACATAACTTGGAAAATTTCACTTGATTTTCTTCTTTGAATTGCTTTACTTCTGCAACTACTGATTCTGTAGAATGTTTTATGTTTGAATTTGCAATAACTAGATGAAAATCTGGCTCAGATTTTATTTTGGCAAATCCATTTTTCTTATCATATACTATAATACCTCCATATGTACAAACAGTACAATCTGCTCCTGATGTATTTTGAAAAATTGTTTTTTCAGCTGTAATCGCAAGTTCAAGAATTTCTTCTTTGGATGTCTCTACAAATAATCTAGAAATTGCTGCAGCACCTGCAACACAACAAGCAGATGATGAGCCCAAACCTACTCCAATTGGAATTTCTGATTCTACTGTAATTTCAATTCCTGTGGTTTGATTTTGTGTTTGTAACATTTTGTTTGCTAAATAATAAAATGGTTTTAGTGGGGAATTAATTTCTGAAACAGGCTTGTTTGGTTCTAAAATTAAATTTCCTATGTTTGATTTGATAGAAATTTTCTCTCCTTCAATCTTTTTTGCTGTGACGGTAACTCTCTTGTCGATTGCGCAAAGAATTGCTTTTACTCCATATACTACAAAATGTTCTCCAAAAAGTATAACTTTTCCTGGTGCAGAAGCTTTAGATTTCAAGTGAACACTTTAAAATTTTTATTAATTTATTAGATTTCCTCTTCTGTAATCTTTGTTTCAAAATCATCGATTTCATATTTCATTGGTTCACCTTCTTTTAGTTCTCCTCTTTCAATGAGAATTTGGCGTACCAATAACCAGTAAACTGTTGCTAGAGCTTTTCTACCTCTATTGTTTGCTGGAATAATTACGTCTAGTTTTGATGTAATATTATCTGTATTTGCAATTCCTATGATCGGAATCCCTGCATTAGTTGCTTCTGTAATTGCTTGTTCGTCAACTTGTGGATCTGAAATTAAGACTAATTTTGGTTCAATGTAATATGGCAATGAAGGATTTGTCAAAGTTCCTGGCATGAACCTTCCAAGAAGTTTCTTAGAGTCTACCATCTCGCAGAATTTTTCAATTGGTGTTTCTGCATATTGTCTGCCTGAACATACGATGAGTTTGTCTGTTCCTGATCTGTTGATAAATTTGGCTGCGGTTTTGATTTTCTTTAATGTTATGTCTAGATCAAGCATGTAAAGTCCTTCAGGACTAGCTTTTGTGATGAAAGGTTTCATGAATTTTGTCTTTACTTGAGTTCCTACTCTAATCCCTGTAGCTAAGATTTTCTTTTTGATGTCTGCTTCTGCTTGTTGACTCATAACGATTTTAAATCTCTGCCATACCGCGTATTAAATCATGCTCTGATAGGCGTAATAGTTCATTTAGTTTAGCTATTCTTTCTCCTCCAACCACACCAACTTTGAGCATTTTTGACTTTGTTGCAATTCCTATATGGGATATTTGTGAATCAATAGACTCTCCCGATCTATGTGATGTGATTAATCTGATATTATTTTGATTCGCAACTTTGGCAAATTCAAGAGCATCATAGAGACTTCCTGCTTGATTTACTTTTAGAATTACTGCATTACATGATTTTAAACCAATTGCTTTTGTCAGAATGTTTTTGTTTGTAACTATCAAATCATCTCCTGTAATCATAGTATTTGGAAATTTTGCCGTAATCTCTGCCATGTCTTCAAATGCCTCTTCGTGGACTGCATCTTCTGCAAAAATCAATTTGTATTTTTCAATAATATTTGATGCAAAATCAATCTGTTCTCCAGCAGAATTTTCAAATCCAGCTCTGTCATAAACATACTTTTGTTTTTCTTCATTCCATTGTGTAGATGAGGCAAAGTCTACCCCTAAAGAGACCTCTTTTCCTAAAGTAAATCCTAAATTCTCACAGGCCTTTGCAGAAACCTCTAGTGCTTTTTGATTTTCTAATTTTGGTGCCCATCCTCCTTCATCACCTCTTCCATTAGTAAAGTTGGGATCTTCTTTTTCTAAAACACGACGTAATTCTTTATGTACTGATAAATTAGTTTCAATAGCACTTTCGATAGTCTTTGAACCTGTTGCACAAATTAAAATCTCTTGTATGTCTGGAGTTCCAGGTCCTGCATGTACTCCACCACCCAAAATATTTCCTAATGGGAATGGAAATTTGAATGAGGATTTTGGTGAAAGTATTTCAAATAATGGTTGTTTTGCTGCTTTTGCTGCTGATTCCATAGATGCAATTGTGACTGCAAAAGCAAGTGCACCTCCAATTCTTGAATAGTTTGTAGAATTGTCCAAACTTTTCAGAGTATCGTGAATTCCTTTGAGATCTGAAGATTCTAATCCTATAAATTTTTGAGAATTTTCTTGTATAATTCTAAGACTTTCTTCTGGTTTTCCATTAGGAAAACAGACTGCTTCATATTTTCCTACACTAGCACCCGATGGAGCACAAGCTCTTCCTAGAAATTTTCCTTCTGATTCAACATCTATTTCAATTGTCTTGCTTCCTCTGCTATTGTATAGAATCCGTCCTTCAATAGAGGAGATTTTGGTCAAGTTACTCTAACTCAGATTGAACTTCTTCGTTTCTTCTCCGAATTGCTTCATAAAATGGAATTACTTGTTGAATTGTCTCAACAGTAGTCAAAAGCATTCTTCTACAACAATATCTCTCGACTCCCAAAGAATCAAGAACTTTATCTGGCTCATCTCCAGATTTTATTTTATTTTGAAAATCATCATATTTGTCTGCAATTAAATTTCCACATGTAAAACATCTAACAGGAATTAACATACGAACAAAAAGTAATCAAGGATTATAAAAACCATGCAAGGAAATTTTGTTGCGGGCGTCGCCCAGCCTGGCCAAAGGCGCTAGCTTGAGGGGCTAGTCTCTCAGGAGTTCGTGGGTTCAAATCCCATCGCCCGCATACACAATTATGAAAACTATTTCTCTAGTTTTTGTAAAGCCTTGATTAGTTCAGCTCGCCTTTTCTCTTCTGTAATTGCAGATCTTACATCATCTACTAGAATTCTATTTACATCAATCTTTCTTCTAGCCTCTTTCACCACTTTATCATACATTGAAAAAGTGTAAAGATGAAGATACAAATTTTCCATTACTTCAAAAACTCTTGTAGCCTCATCAATATCACCAATTCTAATTTCATCAAATACCCTTCTTTTCAATTCACCTACACAATCTAGCAACCCTAAAACATATGATTCTGGCATTACTGACAACTTTTTGTCTGAAGGAATTTCTTTTTTCTCAACAATCGCAATAAGACACGCAGCTTCTACAAATTCCTGTTCTGGCGTAATTAGGTATCTTCTAAGTCCACCTGTTGCTTTTTTCTTGTATTTCTTCAACAATTTGTCTGCATGTCTTAAATTATTTTTCCCAGTTTTCAGATCTCCTTTGTGGACAGCAATAATTGATCTGCTACAAAGAATAATTATTTCTCTTGTATTTTTTAATAGAAATTCTCTTGAATCTTGAATATTCTCTAAAAATTTTGCAATCTTGCTCAGTGATGGTTTTACATTTTTTAACGCCATGCTTGATATTGCCTAAAAACTAGGATAAAGCCGTTTGCTAAATCTCTTATCTTGAAATTTTTTCTTCTAGGCATTCTATTTAAAAAAGAAATTAAATATCTTCTTCAATCCTGTTGATTTACCATTTACATCTATAGTCGGTGTGGGTTTTTCAACAAAAATCCCTCGTGGTCTATATAATAAAACTGCAAGTAAAATAATTCCAAGCAACAAAAAGTCAAGCCAAACAACATCAAATGGAACATATTCTTGAAACGAATCTTTGAAAAATATGATAAATTTTCGTAGTGTAACAAAGAGAAGTGTTCCAATAATTACTCCCTTGTTATTTGCTAATCCTCCAATGAGAATCATAAGAAATGGCCAAAAAGTCCAACTTGCTCTATCGTACGCAATAGCAATTGTTCCACCAACGTAAAATGCATATAATGCACCAGCTATAGCTGCAAGTGCAGCCGATACCATAATTATTTTAATTCTTATTTGTGTTGTGTTTTTTCCAAGTGATTCAGCTGCTACTTCATTATCTCTAACTGCTCTAAGCATTCTTCCAAGTGGCGAACGAATCATTTTTTCACAAAACACATACACAACAATTGCAATCAGGATTAATCCTACGGTAGCTATTGGAAATCGTAATTCCCCTGGAAGAAATGATAATGGATCTGGTACCTGAACTCCTAGTGTACCCCCAACTAGTGGGGTAAAATTATTTCCAATTATCCTTATACTTTCACCAAACGCTAACAATGAAATTGCTAGATAATCACCTCGCAGTCGTATGGCAGGAAATGATGTGAGTAATCCTAAACCTCCACCTACCACTGCAGCAATACCTAGTGTCAAAAAGAATACTACAAATCCTATTCCAATATTATCTACTAACCAAACATTAATTTCAGAAACTATTGCCAAATTATTTTCAATGTAATCTCCCTCAATTCCTGCAATATTGGCAAAAATCCTACCTGGAATTGATGCTGCAACAAATGCTCCTGCACCTACTGCTAGAACTTTTCCAAAATTTGGAATTCCAGCATATCCAAATTCCATGTTTAAGCTTAGATTGACAATAAGATAGATTGCAAAAATTGCAAGTAAATCTACAATGAAAACTATCTCATTTTCTAGAACCATGTCTCCTCAACCTTGACCAGTTAATTCCTGCCAGACCACGTGGTGCTAATAGTAATGTGACAACAATGAACACTAGTGGAATTAGTGGCCTGTATGCAATCAACCAAGAACCAAATTCACCTGCTAAAAATCGTGTTCCTAAAACTTCGGTTAATCCAACCAGCAAACCTCCAGCTATTGCACCATAAATACTGAAAAATCCTCCTACAATACTTGCTGCAAAGATACTTGGTATTAACTGAGGACCTAAACTAGGATCTCCTTGGAACCATAATGACATTAAAGCACCAGCTATTCCTGCAATACCTCCTCCCAAAAGCCATGCTACACCAAAAATCAACTTTACATTAATTCCAACTATTCCTGACAAGTCAGAATTTTCAGTTGCAGCCCTCATTGCAATACCAAATTTTGTTTTTCTTAATACAATGTGTAGTGTAATTGCCAAAATAGCAATTGTAATTGGTGCTGCAAAAACAATCAATGGCAGTCCCATAAACTCTACATCATAACTTCGTAGTGTAAATTCTCTAGATGTAACTTGATATGTTTTTACAATATAATCTGCAAAAATGTTTAGCAGTGCAATTACTATTAAATCGAATGCAAGAGTTGCAACCATCTGAATTGCTTGAGACGCACCTTTACGAATTAATGGTTTTAAAATAAAAGTATACAAAGCAACAGCTACTATGCCTGAAATTACAAATGCAATTGGAATTGCAATGTATGGTGTACTATCCCAAATCCTTGTTGTAACTAATGCAATGTATACACCAATAGTGGCAAATGACGCGTGAGCAAAATTTGGAACCCTTGTTGTAAGATATGTAAGTGTGAGTCCAATGCTAAGCAGTGCTAAAAGACTTGCAAAAATTATGGCATCAGAAAATATTGGATCAAGAGGCAAGATATTATTCCAAGATCGAAAACCCTTAATTTCTTTACGCCTTTGAGATTTTGATGAGTATTTTATCTATTTCAGGTATCACAAAGAATTTTGGCGGTCTTACTGTTTTAGACGGAATTGATATGGAAATAGAACAAGGTAAATTATATCAATTAATTGGCCCAAATGGAAGTGGAAAAACCACTCTCATCAATGTAGTTTCTGGTCTTCTAAAACCTGATGATGGCAAGATAATTTTTGATGGAACTGATATTACTCAAAAAGGATTGTTTGATACCTACAAGACTGGTCTAGTTAGAACTTGGCAAATACCTCAACCATTTAACACTCTTACAACAATGGAGAATTTTTTAATTTCTAGCAGTGGAAATGCTGGTGAATCATTTCTCATAGCACCATTAAAATCAAAATGGAAAAATGATGAGAAAAGAATTACAGATAAAGCAATGAAAATTATGGAAATAGTTTCTCTTGTGGAAAAAAAGGATACTATCAGTCAAAATCTAAGCGGAGGTCAGCAAAAACTTCTTGAATTAGGTAGAGCAATGATGTCTGATGCTTCGATGATTCTTATGGATGAGCCTATTGCAGGAGTAAATCCAACATTAGCCCATGAGATATTTGAAAAAATTTCTAGTCTTTGTAAAAAACAAAAAATTACATTTTTAATTGTTGAACATAGATTAGATATTGCATTACAATATGCAGATCATGTCTTTGCAATGAATAGAGGAAAAATTATTGCACAAGGAAGTTCTGATGATGTCATTAAACATCCAAAAGTAATGGAATCTTATCTGGGAGAATAAATGTCACAAAAAACTATCCATTCAACTATTCATGTAGATACACTAAACTCTGGATATGTAAATAGTCATATTCTTTTTGATGTAGATTTTGATGCAAAAGAAAAAGAAATTACTGTAGTGGTGGGACCAAATGGAAGTGGAAAAAGTACCTTACTCAAAAGTATTTTTGGTTTGTGTACTGTATATTCTGGAGAAATTAGTTATAATGGTGAAAAAATTACTGGTCTTGCACCTCATCAAGTTGCCCGGAAAAAAATTGCATATCTTCCACAAATGAACAATATATTTTCTAATCTTACTATAAAGGAAAATCTCATTATGGCTAGCTATACCTTAAATTCAAAACTTGTGTCTCAGAGAATGCCTGAAATATTTGAAACATTTCCTATATTGAAAGAATTTGAAAAATCAAAATCAAATACTCTCAGTGGTGGAGAACGTCAAATGCTTGCTATGGGTATGGCCATGATCAGACAACCAAATGTTATGCTCTTTGATGAACCAACTGCTAGTCTTTCTCCAAAACTAGCTAATGAGGTACTCTCGAAAATTAAACAACTAAGAGATGATTTTGGAATTACAATTATTTTGGTGGAACAAAATGTTAAAAGAGCCCTAACTTTGGGCGACTTTGTTTATCTTTTTGCCAATGGCAAGAGCGTGTTCAAAGGAAAATCTGATGAATTATTGAGCCATCCAGAACTTGGAAAGTTATACTTGGGAATTTCCTAAATTAGTGATATTGAATCAGTAGACTGGGTATACAGTCCTAATAATTTCCACTCTCCATCTCTAATTCCCCAGATTTCATAATCTGCTTGTGCCAAATCACCTGCCTCATTGAGTATTGTGGGGCCAATTGCACCGCTGTAGTTTTCTGCAATATCTGAAATCACTGCTTTTATTTTAGTAACATCTGTACTTTGAGTTTCAAGTATTGAAAGGCCAATAATCCAAACAGCATCATATGAAGAAAGCACAAATGAGTTGGGCTCTGTCCCAAGTGTCTCAGTTAGATGATCTTGCACTTTCTCATAAATTGGATTTACAGCACCAGTATCAGTAATTTTAGATGCTGCAAATTGAACTGTAGTAAATTGAACATTAGTTGAGAACTCTAAACCAATTGGATCATCAATTAATTTATGTTCTTTAGTATTAGCTCCAGGTCCAAACCATCTCACTTTATCTAAAATATCATGTTCTGATGCTGATTGTATAAATTGTAAAATTTCAGCAAATCCTAAAAACAAAACACCTACTTTGTCTTTTCCATACTCATCTACATATCCTTGTACTTTTTCAGCAAGTATTGATGTTGATACAGAAAATTCTGGAGACTCTGGAAAATAACGAATACCATCATCTATAATCCCGCCCCGTTGAACAAATGAACTAGTAGTAGCAGCACTTAATCCATCACCCCATGTATCTGCTCTCCAAATAGGAACTAGTACTTCAATTCCTTCATGTTGAATTAGCTTTGAAAGTGCAGTGCCTTGATTAGAATCATCTGGAACTAGACGATACACACTATCATTTGGAATTGCCAAAGATGGAGCTGATGAACAGCAACTAACTAGTAACATGTTGTTTGCATCTGAATATCCTTTCATGTTTCTAATGTTAGAACTAGTTTCAGGACCAACTATCATTTTAATACCTTTAGCGTTTAATGCAGTTAATTTTTCTAATGCAATGACTGGACTAGTTGCAGAATCCTCTGAAGTCATTTTTAGTACCCATGGCGCTCCTATTTCCTCTAAATGCTTGTTAAACTCAATTACTCCAAATTTTGAGCCTTCCAAGTTTTCTAATCCATGAGTAGCTAAATCCCCTGAAAGTGGTAAAATTAATCCTATATCGATAACACCTGATAATTCTGTAGATTCACTAACCTCAGTATCTGAACCTCCAATTACATAACCTAACCCAATTACAATTATGATAGATAGAATTGCAATTACTATTATTTTTCCTGCAGAACTCATTGTCTAGTGGTTTTAGATGTATGTAGTTGATAAATCATTAGAATTTTTGACATAAAAATTATTTTTTACCTAAAACACATTCCCAAAGCTCTTATTTTGGATATGATTTTCTTGTAAATTATGGAAATTACTGTTGATCAAATGTATCAGATTGAAAACAAAGGTCATGATATGGGATTTTTAAAAAAATTCATGATGGAAAATGCGGGTGCTGCGTCAGTTAGACGATTAGTTGGCAAACTTGGAAATGTAGAATCAAAAAATATTCTGATTTTTGTAGGATTGGGTAATAATGGCGGTGATGGTTTGGTAATGGCAAGACATTTAGCTGGTTACGGTGCAAAAGTTACAGTAATGCTCCTTGGCACTCATGATAAAATCAAAACCGAGGAAAGTAATTGGAATTGGTTAATCTTGCAGAAAATGCCATCTGTGAAACTAAAGTCAGGAGATTCTTTTGACTTTGATTTCAAACCTGATATCATAGTCGATGGTATCTTTGGTACTGGTATCTCTGGAGAGATTCGAGAGCCATATGCATCTGCCATTAATTATATCAATCAAACAGATTGTTACAAGTTTGCAGTAGATGTACCATCTGGATTAAATCCACAAACAGGAGAGACTGCAAATATCTACACAAAATGTGACATGACCGTTACATTTCATAGAATGAAACAAGGAATTCCTAAAAGAAAAGACTTGACAGGAGAATTGTATACAGAAAAAATTGGAATCCCGCCAGAAGCAGAAGAGGGCATTTTATGAAAGTTCATCAAATCCAAGTTGGAAACATGCAGAACTTTACCTACATTGTTGAAGATGAAGATACAAATGAAGCAATCATTATTGACCCATCCTGGGAACTTTTAGAATTAGAACTGATCATAAAAAGAAATAATCTAAAAATCAAATACATTGTAAACACACATCATCATTTTGATCATACCCTGGGAAATGAGGCAATGACTGAATCAACCAAAGCTCCCATCATTCAGCATGAATTTTCTGAATTAAAGCATGACATTACAGTAAAGGATGGAGATTATATCGAATTTGGTAATTCAAAATTAAAAGTTCTTCATACTCCTGGACATTCTAGGGATAGTATATGTCTAATAGGCGACAATAAAATTTTCTCAGGTGATACATTGTTTGTTGGAAATTGTGGTAGGGTTGATTTGCCTGGAGGAAGTGCAAAAGAACTCTATCATAGTCTTTTTGATGTTCTCTATACTTTAGATAATAATTTGGTATTATATTCCGGTCATAACTATGGCAATTCAGAAATATCAACTATTGGACAAGAGAAAATCACCAACCATGTTATGCAAAAACGAACTGAACAACAATTTGTTGAAATGATGGGTCAGTGAACTTTTTGGAAAATTTTGAACTATTTGGTAATGTTGAAAAAGCTGAAAATTTTCTTGAAACTATAAAGTCAGGAAGATTCCTTTTTTCATTTGTAATTTCATATACTGAAACTTGTGAAATTTCTGGAATTACTTTTGCAGGTGCAGACAAGAATTCAATACAGTTTACTCCTCCAGCTGATGCAGAATATCTTCATTATGGCTATTGTAAAACAATTAATAATATTCCAATGACTCCTGATGGAAAACCAACTCCTGGATTATTAACTAAAACTGCCTTGGAATCTGCAAGTATTCCTCATTTAACAATTAACGCTGGTAGTAAAATTTCTCCTCAACTACCTTTTATTGAAACAGGATTATCTTTTGGAAAAAATATTTTAACTGAAGACGCTATGACTGATTCTCAAGTATCTCATGCTGTTGATTATGGTCGAATTGTAGGAAGAAGTATGGCATCTCTCACTGATTGTCTAATAATTGGTGAGAGCATTCCTGGTGGAACAACCACTGCATTAGCTGTATTGAGAGCATTAGGTTTTGATGCTAAAGTAAGTTCCAGCATTCCAAACAATCCTATTGAATTAAAAAATCAAGTTGTTGATTCTGCACTTGAAAGAATTAACTCTGATCATCCTTACAGTATTATTGCAAAGGTTGGAGATCCAATGATTCCTTTTGTTGCAGGAATGTTAAGTTCTGCTTCTGATGTTTCTAAAGTAATGTTGGCAGGTGGAACCCAGATGACTGCAGTATTGGCATTTGCATCAAAAATTGGATTTAATGAAGAAAATACTGCAATTGGAACAACCTCTTACATTACAAATGATCAAAGTGCAAATTTCAAGACCCTGATCCAGAAAATTTCTGACATTCCTGCAATCTCTGTTGATCCAGGTTTAAAAAATTCACAGTATTCTGGTTTAAGAGCATTTTCAGAAGGATTTGCAAAAGATGGCGTGGGTGCAGGCGGTAGCATTATTTCATCCATGCTTAAAACGGGAAATGATTCTGCAAAATTTTTAGAGTTGGCAGAAAAAGAATATCACAGATTATTTACTTTACTGTAACTGATTTTGCTAGGTTTCTAGGGTAATCCGGATCTGTTTCTTTTTCAAGTGCAGCATAATATGATAACAACTGTATCGGAATAATTTCTGAAATTGGATATAACACTTCATCTATTTTTGGAATTTCTATCCAGTAATCATAAACATCACTTTCTATATCTGAAACTCCAATAATTTTTGCTCCACGAGCTTTGATCTCTCTTGCACTTGTAAGCGTATCTGAATACGTTGAATCATTTGGATTGAAAATTATCACAAATGTGTTTGAATCCATTAATGCAAGAGGTCCATGTTTTAATTCTCCTCCTGGAATTCCTTCTGCATGAATGTATGTTAATTCTTTAAGTTTTAGTGCTGCCTCTATTGCAATCGGATAATTTATTCCCCTACCTAAAACATAAATGTCTGAAATTTCCTTTAATTCTTTTGCAATCATCTGAATTCTTGTTGGATTCTCTAATATTTTTAAAATTGATTCAGAGAACTTTTTGAAATTAATTGTTATGTCATCATTACTTAATTTTTGCACAATTTTGTAGATTATTACAAGTTGTGCTGTGAAACTTTTTGTTGCTGCAACCCCAATTTCGGGTCCACAATTCATTCCTATAACTACATCTGATTTGCGTGTAAGTGATGATGTAAGTAAATTAACAATAGAAATAATCTTACAATTTGCTTTTTTTGCTATTCTTACTGCGTCTAGGACATCTGCACTTTCTCCACTTTGAGATATTGCAATTAGAATAGAATTTTCTTCAATAGTATCTGGTGAAAATTGGAGTTCACTTGAAATGATTGGCTCTATCTTAATTTTGGCATATTTTGACAGAATTTGCTTTGCAATAAGTGCAGAATTATAACTAGTTCCGCTTCCAGTTATATAGATATTTTTTGCAAGTCTGATATAGTCAGCTGTTTTTTCAATTGCATCTGCCGTTTTTTCTCCAGCTTTCAAAATTGTTTCATGTTGTTCATAAATTTCTTTTAATGTAAAATGTGCATAGTGTCCTTTGTATGCGTCTCCAAATTCTTTTGAAACTTTTGTAATTTCATATTTTATCTTTTTACCATTAAAATCAAAAATTTGGAATCCTTCTTTATCTAAAATTACAAAATTTTTACTTTTCATATAAATTGCATTATCTGTATATTCAATAAATCCTAAAACATCACTTGATAAAAAGACATTATCTTTACCAACACCAACAATTAATGGTTCATGAAATCTAGCTGCTGCAAGTTGACCATTTTCAAACAATGCAACAAATGCATAATGTCCTTTTATTTCTGAAACTGTTTTTAAAATTGCATCTTTAACATTTTTTGTTAGTTCATAATTTTTTTGAAGCAAGTTTACAATAACTTCACTATCTGTTTCACTTTTGAAACTATATCCTTCACTTTGTAATTGTTTTTTTAATTCTTCAAAATTTTCTACAATTCCATTATGTACTATTGCAATTTTTCCAGAATTACTTGAATGTGGATGTGCATTAAGATCTGTAACCATTCCATGAGTAGCCCATCTGGTGTGTCCTATGCCAACTTTGCCCGGCAGTGTATCTAATTGGATTTTTGAATTTACTTCATTTACCTTTCCTGTACCTTTCTTTAATTCTATTTTTCTGTCTGATTCTGTTGCAACTCCAACACTATCATATCCTCGATATTCCATTCTTTTTAATCCATTTACAAGAATGGGAGCTGCAATTTCTTTTCCCAAGTAACCAATAATTGAACACATATCTGTTCTCTTTGATATTTTGTTGTTATTTACTGATAAGCCTATTTTTTTGATTCTTCAGTCGAAGAACTTTTATCTTTTGGTTCTTCTTCAGCAGGCGTCTCTACTGTTTCTGGTTCAGATTTTGTCTTTTCTAACATTTCTGGAATTTTAGATTTAGGTGCAAAATGAATATTGTTTTCTTCTTCTACTCTAACTGTATATGACGGAATGTCTATTTTTCTATCCCCAATCATTATGTGTCCATGAATTACTGCTTGTCTTGCTTGATATGGTGTTTTGAATCCAAAATTCTTTGAAACAATAGTTTGTAATCTGCGTGAAAGTAAATCATTTACATTTAGATTAAGTACATCATCTAATGTTGCATCACTACTTACTAATCCGATTCTAGCAAGTGATTTCATTAAGATTGGTTCTTTTTCTGCTCTAACTTCTTGTCTTAATGCAAGTAATGATCTTGCTTGATGTCTTACACGTGATAATTCTGTATGCGCTTTCCATAATTCTCTTTTAGTTCTTAATCCAAATGTACCAAGAGTTTCTAGCTCTTCCATTTTTAGTTTATAATTAAGAGGTCTCTTTGGTTTTCTCCAAACCTTGCGTGGATATTTTGGGTCTCCCATTTTTAATACCTATTTAGTTTTCTCCACTGTAGCTTCTTTCTTTTCTGTTGTTGCTGTAGCTTCTTTCTTTTCTGTATCTGCTGGGGCTGTTGCTGCATCTTCTGCTGGAGCTGCTGCATCTGCTGCTGGAGCTCCTGGAGATCCCTTCTTTGCTGGAGCTGCTAGTCCACCTTTAGCAACGCCAACTGCTCCACCTTTTCTTCCTGATGTTCTCGTTCTTTGCCCTCTAACTTTTAGACCACTTAGATGACGATAACCTCTCCAACTTGCAGTTATTCTTTCTCTTTCAATATCATTTCTTAATGTAAATGGAATATCTGATGTTAACAAATGCAAATCTGTTCCGGTTTCAATGTCTTTTCTTCTGTTGAGAAACCATATTGGAAAATTTCCTGCAATTGGATCCAAGATTAATTTTTCAATTGCTTGTACATTAGCATCAGAAAGATTACCAATATAGGAATTTATGTTAATTTTTAGAGTATCAAGAATTGCCGTGGCAAAGTTATATCCAATACCTTTGATTTGAGTCAACCCTACAATCGATTTTCTCTCTCCTGGTATATCGTTACCCACAATCCTTACAATGTATCTATATTCTTGACTGCTCAAGTATTCCAAAATTCAAAGAAACCCCGATAAAAACCATGCTAGGCGTCAAATTGGGTCACTTTCAAAATGTTCTTTTCCGATGATTTTTGTCTCTACTCACAGCAACATACCTTTTTCAATTTAAATTATCTAAAGTCCTCATCCTCTGTCCAGTCATTGCCTTGAACATTCCACAGATTACATTTACAGCATTTTTTGACTCCTCGTTGGGCATCAATATCTATACAAAAGCAGTGTTCTCCTTTCCCAGATGGATCTTTACAACACAGTTTTTGCATGATTCTGCAAGTATCTTTTTCCTAATATCTTATTGGGCACGATCTATTTGAAAAGTTATAAATTTCCAAATTTTCTATTTTAAAGATATGGATGAAACATTTGATCGGGAAAAAGTTGTGGATTGCATGTTTGATCCTGTAACATCTTTGATATTAGCAGAACTAGAAGATGGTGGAAAAGAATGCTCATTTTTAGCTCAACAAGCTTCTATTTCTGAATCTGAGGTTATTGAAAGACTCTCTTATTTGATAGATCATGAGTTTATTTTCAAAAACTCTAATGATGAAAAATGTTTACTTGTTGCCAATTCTGACAAACTTAGTACTATTGTTGAAAATAGTGAAAACTTTGATGCTGCCATTAGCAGTATTGAAGAAATGGACAGTTATCTAAATTGACTATCTTCTATTTTTAACTCCGTAGATTCCTGTTACTATTAATCCTACCATTCCAATAACAAGTACATACACTGAGATAAAACCGAGTAACTTCTTCCCAGTATCTGGAAGTGGTCCTATAGCTGCAAACACTATGGTTTCTTCATTACTAGTACTTTCAATAATTAGTTTGTAAGTTCCAGTCTCTAAAACATCGAATTCTTTCTCAACAGTTTCTTCATTAATTGTTTGAAAAATAATTTCACTGTCAAATGGGTCTAATACCTTTACAAAAAATATGTTGTCTTTGAATTCCATTATTTGGACTGCAAAAATTCCTATAGACGACTCTTGTGAATCAAAATTACCTGAAATTGTAAGTGTTTGACTTGAACTCACTTTCCCGTTTCCCTGACTAACTCCTTCTAGGATAATTTGATTTCCTATAACTAACAAGATTAATCCTATGAGAATTAGTACACCTGAAACAATTATCATTATTCCTGATTTTTGCACAAATAATGACTGATTTTCTTTAGTTTAAACGTAATTTTTTCAAAGATTTGTAAATATCTTGTATAATAAAGTTAGACAATACTAAAAAAATTAGCTTAGGGTAAATTTAAATTGCAGTTGACAAGTTTTTCAAATATCTCTAATGAAAAAATCTCATTCTAGAATTATGATCGCATCAATATCTGTAATCATAGTGATGTCTGCACTTTACTTTACATTTACAGAAGATATTATTGCTCAGCAAGAAGATACTGTCTTTGTTACACATTCTGGCAGTGTCATAAAGACAACAGGCGAGATAATTGATCCTGTATACAGCACATTACTTAATCCTGAATACACTGAATCTACTGTAGAATTTGATCCAATGGAATATTTACGAGAATTTAACTATGGAAAAGTTTCACAGTTGCCTGACGGTACAACTCTAAGAGAATTTACGATTATTGCCGAAGATGATAAAATTATGGAAGTTTCACCAGGTGTGTTCTTCAATGTATGGACATTCAACGGTACTGTTCCAGGTCCAACAATAAGGGCTACTGAAGGAGACATTGTCCGTATAAATTTCATCAACAACGGTTCAAAACCACACACAATGCACTTTCATGGAATCCATCCAGCAGAGATGGATGGAGTATTTGAGATAGTTGGACAGGGAGGTGGTAGATTTACTTATGAATTTGAAGCAGGACCAGTTGGTGTTCACCCATATCACTGCCATGTTATGCCAGTTGAAGAACATATTGTACGTGGCATGTATGGAGTTTACATAGTTGATCCAAAAGAAGGCAGACCTGCAGCAGATGAAATGGTTATGGTTCTAAATGGTTTCGATACTGACTTTGATACCGAAAATAATTTCTATGCTGCAAACTCGATTCCATTTTACTACCAGAACAACCCAATCCAAATTAACACAAATGAATTAATTCGCATCTATGTTGTCAATATGGTTGAATTTGATCCAATAAACAACCTTCACTTGCATGCCAATCTATTCTATTACTATCCAACTGGAACTAGTCTTGTTCCGTCATTTTACACTGATATGATTACTCTATCACAAACTGAACGCGGTATTATGGAATTTGAATATGAATATCCTGGAAAGTATCTATTTCATGCTCACAAGATAGAATTCTCAGAAAAGGGCTGGGTTGGAATATTTCAGGTTAATGACAATCCTGATCAAAAATCACAATTAGAAATAGAATATGGAACTTGACAACAAATCATCAAAGGGCAAGATTATACTAAGTGGGATAATTCCATTTGCATTTCTCGTACTTTTGATAGCATACATCTTTGGTCCAGGTTCTGATCTTTTAGATTTAGGTGTACCATTACCTGAGATAACTATGGAAAAGGTTGATTTTGTAGATTCTGAGATACGTGTAACCGTAAGAAACACTGGTCCTATTCCTGTAGAGATTGTTATGGCAGACATTAATGACAGAATTCAGCCCGCAGCCATTGAACCTGATAGATTCCTAGAGCGATACGAAACAGCTTTGGTAAGAATACCATTTGCATGGAATGAAGCAGAACCCTACAGAATCGGATTAACAATTGAGGATGGAACAAGATTTGAAAAAGAGATAGAGGCTGCTGCTCCTGCATTAGAACCTAGCCTTGAACTTGTTGGATTTTTTGCAATAATTGGCACTTACGTTGGAATTATTCCTGTAATGATTGGATTACTTTGGCTTCCATTTATCCGAAAGATTAGTAAAAACAAATACCATTTCTTTTTGGCACTTACTGCAGGGCTATTACTATTCTTAGGTATTGATTCTATTGAAGAGGCACTAGATGTTTCTGAAGAAAATCTTGCAGGCAGTTTTAATGGTGCATTATTAGTAGCTACAGTTGTAGTATTGTCATTTTTAGGTCTATACTATTCTAGTGAAAAATTAATACGAAGAGCAGCATCATCTAGAATTGCAAAACCCACAGCTATTGCACTAATGATTTCAATCGGTATTGGACTGCATAATTTTGGTGAAGGACTTGCAATTGGTGCAGCTGTCGGTCTTGGCTCAATTGCATTTAGTACCTTTCTGATAGTTGGATTTGCTTTGCACAATACAACTGAGGGCATTGCCATTGCAGCTCCAATGTCCAGAGGAAAAGCATTGATAGGAAAAGCATTGATAGGAAAGCTTGCAGTACTGGGATTAATTGCAGGTTCTCCTGCTATTTTTGGTGCATGGGTAGGCGGGTTTGTTTACTCTCCATTTACTTCAGTGATTTTTCTTGCAGTAGGTGCAGGTGCAATATTCCAAGTAATAATCACCATATTGCGATGGATACGAGAAGAAGGTGACAAAAATCTCTCTAGCGCTGCAGTAGTATCTGGCTTTGCAGCAGGAATGTTAGTTATGTATCTCACAAGTATTTTGGTTTAGTCTGGTTCTGGATGGATTGTTATTACAGCATTTTTGATTTCTGCTCTAATGACATGTTCTATCTTTGATGTTAAATCATGAACTTTCTCAATTGATAATTCTTTGTCAAATGAACAATCTATGTCTATCTTGAGAATGTTCTCAAAATTCAGAGACACTATACGACCAATTTTTTTGATTTCTGGATATTTTTCTAAGACTATCCTAATTTCTTCTTCCACAATCTTATCTTCTAAATAAAAATTCTTAGGTACTGTCACAAATGGCTCTAAATGAATTGTAGCATGTTTGATTTCAGATATATTTTTTTGAATTTTTTGCTCAATAATTTCAGAAATTTTATGTGCTGATAATAGATTAATCTCTTTGTTAACCATTACATGTAAATCAGAATATGTCTTGCCTTTGGTTTTATGCGTACTAACACTATGTACTTCTTTTACACCATCAACACTTTTTGCGATATCTAATATTTTTGCATCTAGTGGAACATCTTTCCAATTTGGTTCAAAATGGATTGTAATTGCCGCATTTGAAATTTTGTTTTTTATATTTCTCTCAACATTATTGCTAATTTCATGTGCTTTGTCAAAACTAGTATCTCCTCTTAACGAGATCGTTATATCTGCAAAAAATGTATCACCTGATCTTCTCATCAGTATTGGATTTGCATCAATTACTCCTTTTGTTGACTTTGCAATATCCCTGACATTTTTTACAAGTTCGGGTGATATAATGTCTGTCAAATCAAGAGCAGTTCTGTAAATTAGTTTTATGCTAAGTACTACTAACAATCCTCCTAAAATTAACGCTGCAACAAAATCTCCATAATAGAATCCATACGATATCAAAACTATTCCAACAATTACAATTATAGTGGAACCAAGATCCATAAATGCATGATAAAAATCTGCTTTGAGAGTAACACCTCCAATTTTTTTTATGGATTTTCTTAACAGAACTATTCTGAAAATATCAATTCCAATTGTGTATAGTGCACCAATTATTGCAAATAATCCTGGTAGAATACTTGGTGGTGGACTTTGTAATCTATTGATAGATTCATAAATGAAAAAACAGGCAATCAGAAAAATTGCTATTCCTCCAACCAATCCTCCTAATGATTCAATTTTTCCATGTCCATAGGTATGTTCTGCATCAGGAGGTTTGATTGCCAATCTTGTCGCCAAAAGTAAAACAAGAGTAATTACACTGTCTAACAATGCATGAATACTATCTGTAATGAGAGCAAGACTGTTTGAGATTAAACCAAAAATTAATTCTACTAAAAATGCCGAGAAAATAGCTACAAGTGAAATCTGTAAAACTTTGGTTCTTTGAACAAACATTTTTCTTATTTTTTGATATTTCTTATCATGTATTACAAGTTTCCAAGAAGAAATGCTACGACAATGTTATCTGTGATTAAACGACATTTTTAGATGTTGGATGAAAAATTCTTTTATTTACTGGCAATTTTCTCAATGATATCATTAATTCCTATGATTAATGCTGAGGCCTCAAGTAATCCTAACTTGTTTGTCTCTGCTGAAAATTCCCAATTTAACAATTATTTTTCAGGTTCTATGGTAATTGAAGTAGTTATTCGGGATCCAAATCTACATGATACTGGTGAAGGAAAGGGCGAACCTGATGTCACACTAAATGGAAAATCATTACGAATGGTTCAGGCAACAGATGGTAACTGGTATGCTTATTTTGCAAATGTTGAGAAGGCAAAGGTTGCAGATTCTACAGTTGGTTTAGATGGAGAAGGCTTGGATTTTGGAGTTTTCTGTAGTAGAGATACATTATCTTCTGTTTTTGGAATTTCTCTTTCTGAAACTGATGGATTTGCAGTGCCTCAATCTATTGGTTTAGCAGGTTTCACTAATGGTAATTCTTCATTTAGTCAATGTACTGGTTCTCCAACAGGTTCTACAAATTTGAATAATGTAGTTAGAAAAGCAAAATCAATGAACACAAATTCCAATATTCCTACTGGACAAATTGGATTAGATTCAAATGTTTGGCCATTAATCCAACTTTATTCCTTTAATGCAGTTACAATTCAATACAATCCTGGCGGTCCATCACAGCAAGTTTCACTTGAATATGATGAAATTCCAAATATTTCTTTGAATCTCGATAGAGATCTTTATCCTAATAATGCAGAGGTCTTTTTAACTGTAAATGACTTTCAATTAAATCAAGATCCTACTGATGAGGATTCTTGGACATTTGATATTGGATCCAGTCCATCTACATTTTATCAAGCTTATGATAATTCTGGTTCTAGTTCAGCAAACGGAGGAGCAGGTTTAGTAGATTTAATTCCACATCTTTCTGCTTTGGGATTTGAAGATAACGGAAAACTTTCTGTAAATTTGGGGTCTGTAATAGAATTAAAATTCAATAAACAACAACCTGATACCAGTGTTTCTGATGGCAGTCAGACTTTTTCAGAAATTCTTACATTGGTGGAGGTCGGTCCAAATTCAGGTATCTTTGATAACGCTGATCATAATGACCAATCAACTTTGGGAATTTTAGATAATGCTCCAAGAGGTCAAATTGGTTCTATTGAATATAACAAAAAATCCATATCTGTTCTTACAGGTTCCTCTACAGCCACTTTTTCCTTGACAAATCCAACTTTAACAATAGGGAATGGTAATCAGTCTTTGAAACCTGGAACTAAATTTTCTATAGTTCTAGTTGATCCTGATCAGAACTTTAATTCTGGATCACGCGATGACTTGGATGCCTTTAGAAATTCTTCAATTCTCCCAACATTGAAGATTGGAAATCCTATTACCCTTGAAAACGCATTTGATGTTGATTTTTTTACTTTATCTACTGATTCATTAACTTCTGGTGATTCTGCAAATTCCTCTACTCCTGACCCAAATTCTGCACGATTGATTATTGATACCTCTACCGTCTCTAATGGTAATTTTGAAAAAATTTCCCTAAATCTAGGAATTTCAGCCTCAGAATTACAGTCACTCTTCATTGATACATCTCTTTCAAATTCTGATGGAACCAATTGGCTAAACTATGATTTGAGATCTTTTGCAAATGATCTTGATATCTCTGATTTTACTGATACTTCAATGACACTTTCCTTTGGTTCTCTTGGAAACTCATCTGTAACAATAATTACTTCTGGTGATTTGTCCTCCCCAAAAGGTTTTGTCCAATTAGATGATGCTGATATCAAATCCATTTCTGGCAAAAGTGGAACTGTTTATCTTGTAATTAATTTTGAATCTACTGGTACTGGAACTATTTCAAGCGAAGTTGATTCACAACCAATAATATTTGATTTCTTTTCATTTGGAATTATTAATTCAAATGATGTGAATAATGCTCTTTACCGTTTTGAATTAGAAGAGACTTCTGATAATTCTGCTATTTTTGATGGAACTATAGAATACTCGGTTGCAAATCAACTAAACATTTTAGATCCTCAATTTATTCAAACCATACATCCAATTGATGATCAAATCAAATTCATCGTTACAGATAGATTGGTAGATGATGAAGGAATATCTGTTTCCTATTTTGATTTAGATGATGTTGGAGTTTTCACAACCATATCTACGAAATCTGATATTAACACAAATTCTGCTATCTTATCAACAAACTCTCAATCTTATCGTTTTGGTCAACCTGTAACAATTACATTATATGATCCAGATCTTAATTTGAATAGTGATTTAGTTGATATCTATTTTGTAATCAATGATCCAAATTCTGAAAATATTGATACTGTTGGAAAAGATGGAGTTATTTTACTTGAAGTTTTGTTCAAAGACATTCGTTACAAACGTTGTACTGTAGATGGAGTTGAACATGGAGGTTTGGGTGCTACTGGATTTACTCTTGTTGAAACTGGACCTAGTACAGGAATTTTTGAAGGAGTGATTAGAATTCCTACAACAATATGTAACAAGTCTGGAACTGAATTGATTTCTTCAGCTGGAGGTAGTCTTGATGTAAAATATTATGATTCAAGGGATGCTTTTGGTAATTCTAACATATTCAGCTTACTGAGAAGTGAATCCACATCTTCTTTCTACAGTTTTCCACAACTAAGTGCATATGAGATTGTAAAACCTCTATCAGGAAAATTTGAAGAAATTATACTTTCAGGAAGTATCAAAAATCAAAAAAGAGGAGTACCATTAAATGTAATTATTACTTATCCTGATGGACAATCTCAAAATTTTGGAGTTAATCTTTCAAATAGTGGAAGTTACAAATCTATTATCTCAATCAATGAAGACTCGTTATCCGGACTTTATAAAATTGAATTATCATACAACACTTCTCATGTAGGGATAATTTCATTTGTAGTTTCTAATCCTGAAATCCCTTATTGGATTAAAAACAATGCAAAACAATGGTCTTCAACTTCAATTTCTGACTCTAAATTTGTTAGCGGGATTGAATATCTAATTGAAAAAGGTCTCATTATTACTTCTCCTACAGAAAGCAGTTCAATCCCTGAACAGAAAATTCCTGATTGGATTAAAAATAATGCAAAATGGTGGGCTGACGATCTAATTTCTGATGAAGACTTTGTTAAGTCAATTCAATATTTGATTACAAAAGGCATAATTCGAATATAATCTGGTCAATTTTTATTTCAATTAATACATAAATACTCTTAACTCAGATTCAAAATGAAAATGAGGCTTAAGGGATTCCTAGCATTTGCATTGCTATCTATTTCAATTCTATCTTATGGTGTAAATGGGTCTGTCTTTGCAGATGAACACAACATTCCGCCATTATTTCTAGAGTCTGACACGACAATTTATGCAAATGGTAGTATCGTTACCATCTCTGGAAATATTAAAGATTTTGATTCTTCATTACAAACTGCTGGTGCACTTACTTATACAATCATAACTCCTGATGGAAAAAATCGTGTGGGTATTGGACAATTAATTCCAAATTCTGATGGTTCTTTTGCATTTAATTTTGTAGCTGGTGGTCCACTATGGATAATAAACGGTGATTATGTTATTGAAGCAAAATATGGCGGAAATACAAATGTAATTACAATTGATTATGTTGGTGGAGAGTCAGTTATTACAACAGAACTAGTAGAACCCGAACCAGAACCCGAACCAGAACCCGAACCAGAACCCGAACCAGAACCCGAACCAGAACCCGAACCCGAACCAACATGTGGAGCCGGAACTGAATTAGTAAATGGCATTTGCCAAGTAATTAAAACTGATGAACCAGAAGCACAAGGTGGAGGTTGTTTAATTGCAACAGCAGCATATGGAACTGAATTAGCACCACAAGTTCAATTCCTCAGAGAAATTAGAGATAATACTGTAATGAGTACTAATTCAGGCGCAGCATTTATGACTGGCTTTAATCAATTGTACTATTCATTCTCACCAATCATTGCTGATATGGAAAGGGAAAACCCAATGTTCCAAGAAGCTGTAAGAGTCTTTATCACTCCAATGGTTTCAACACTATCAATTATGACATTGGCTGAAGACGGTTCAGAAGTTGAAGTTCTAGGACTTGGAATTTCTGTAATTGCACTAAACTTGGGAATGTATATTGCAGCACCTGCATTAATTGGATTTAAAGTTCATAATCATTTTAAGTCTAGAAAATAATTACTTTCAACTTTCTCTTTAGTAGGTTATTATACTAAAACACATTATGTTACTTAATGCATGTTGAGTATGAAGAATTTGATACAATAGAAGATCTCTTCATGTATATGGCATCGGCTGCTCCTCCAATGAAAAATACAATGCCAACTAATTCTTACAAAGGATATGTAATGTCCTTTATTCCGCTTAGTCCAATAACTGGAGAGACATATCTTATGATTTATGCCAAGGGTTCACTTGACCCAGGAATCTATGAATTTGATCTTACATCAAAGTCTTACAAAAAAGTTAAGAGTATTGAAAGAGCAGATAAATTTTACTTTGTCTCTCTAACACCAAAACGAAATACTATTGCAGATGTTGCTCTTCAAAATTTATAATTTCTTGATTTGAATTTTAGGAGCAGATACTGATAAACTTCTTGCATATTTGTCCATAATCTCCTCTGGTGTTCTTCCGTTAAAGAGATCTTTACACAGCCCTCTAAGATATCTCATAATTGCCCAAGTTCCTGCTTTGAGAATTCCGTACATGAATATCTTCATTGGTGGGCCATAGGACTTGTTTCTGAGAATAATTGGAATGATATCATTAATGACACGTAGATTATGTTCCCAACATTTCCAAAATAGAGTGAATTGTGCTTCATTCATGTTTCCAAAGTGCATTGAATTCTTTTCACTAAAATCCTGATAAAGTAATGGTGCTACTAGCCCTCTAAAGTTCATCTCTCTAAAGTCTTTAAGCATATCAATAGTATACTGATTGTCCTCTGGAGTTTCATCAGGCCAACCAATGATGATTGTGGCAGCTGGGAACCAGTGATTTTTATTTAGAATTTTTGCACCTTCCATTACAACACTTCCCCACTCTTCAGGAGAAAATGGTTTTGTTTTAACACCAAGATGCTTCTTTACTAATGCAGGTGCTACTGTTTCAATTCCCAAATTTGTTGCAAGCCATCTTCCTGTTTCATCTTGTTTATTGATATGTGAAATTTGTTGTATTAATGTAGGATCTGCTGCAACTCCTGAGAATGTCATATGTGTAGTTCCAATAAAGTTTGCTCCTAACCCTTTGAGCCCTTTCCACAAGTCGGTGATGACATCTCTATTTGGAACAAAGTCTTTATTGTCACATCCATAAAGCAACATTTCATCTGAATGTAACCAAATTGAATCAAATCCATAATCTAAGTTAATTTTTGCTTCATGTTGCAATCTTTCTAATGGGAGATCTTTCTTTGATCTTTTATTTACGTCACAAAAGTCACACCCTCTTCCACACCCTCTCATTGCCTCAATCAAAGAATTGATTGTAGGACCTTGAATAACTGGAATATTTTCAAGGTTTCTAACAAAACAATGCATCAGTTCTGGCGCATCTCCTTTCTCTAGATCTTGAAACAAGTCTATTGCTAATTCGTCGGCTTCACCTACAACTACTGTGTCAATTCCGTGAATTTTCATTCTGTCGGATTTAGCTAACTCCCATGCTCCATTACCTCCTACTACAACTTTGAAATCGTATTTCTTTTTGAGTTGAATAATACTGGCACACATTTTTTTGAATTTCATTGCAATATAGGATAATTTTTCTGGTGACATTGTTGTTGTAACTGGAGCCATACCTAGCGGATCCATTACATTTATTCCTACAACTTTGGTATCTGGTCCAATGGATTTGTGTAACATTTCAGGATGTGCAAGAAATACATCCTCTCTTTTGTATCCGCCTTCAAGTAATGAACTTTCTACTCTTCTTAATCCTACTTGAGCAACTTTCACTTCTCCTGTAATAGGATCCGTTTCAACTGAAGGACAGAAAACTTTGTCAAAAACCCATTCAGGAAGAACTTCATATGGCCCACATGCAATAAATCCATACAGAAAGTTTCCTCTATAATTTGTCATTAAACTACGATCAGCAGTAAGTACAATTCGTTTGCCAGCCAACTACAAAACTTCGTTAAAGTATGCTATATATCATTTACGAGGATGATTTGTACAATTCATTTGTAAATTTTAATTAAATCATTTTTTCATTTTTTTCTGATAGCTCTGTTTGCAATATTTGCAGCAATTCCACCAGCTGCAATCCCATTGTCGATATTTACCACTGATAATCCTAATGAACAACTTTGAAGCATTGATGCAAGTGCAGCTATGCCTTTTCCTCCATATCCGTATCCTGCAGAGATGGGAATTCCTATGATTGGTATATCTACCAAGGTAGAAACAAGTGTAGCTAAAGCTCCTTCCATTCCTGCAGCCACTATAATACAATCCACATCTTCTTTTATCATTTCTTTTAAAATTGGGAATACTCTCTGAATGCCTGCAATCCCTACATCATAGCTTATAATGCATTTGCAGTTCATTGCCTCACACATTAACCTAGATTCCTCTGCTACTCCAATATCTGATGTACCAGCAGTAAGTATCCCTACTTTTCCCCCATGAAATTTAATAGGTTTTTTAAATAACAACAACGATGATGAATTTTTTCCAGTCTTTATTTTGACTTTTAGTTTCTTTGCAAATATTATAATTTTTTGATAGTCTTTTTTCTTAATCCTTGAAACAATTACTGAATTTGTTTTTTCTAGAATTTTCTTAATAATTTTTTTAATTTCATCTAGTTCTTTTGTTTCTGCAAAAATTATTTCTGGAATGCCTCTTCTCTTTCTTCTGTTGATATCAATTTTAGCAAATCCCTCTACTTCTTCAATTGAATATAATGAAAGTAGCTTTTTTGCATTATTGACTGAAATTTTACCAGCTTTTAATGATTCTAAAATCTCATAAATTTCCAATGATGGCTTTTCTTTGTTTAGATAAAAAAAGGCTTAGATCTCAATACCTGAGATGGCACCTTTTATACTCTTAACTCCTTTTTCGAAGACTTGTTTTTCTTCATCATTTAGGTCTAACTCAATAATTTTTTCTACACCTTTCTTTCCAATAATCGCTGGAACTCCAATTGTAACATCAGAATGACCGTATTCTCCGTCAAGATATGTTGAAACTGGAATGACTTGTTTTCTATCTCTTACAACTGATTCAACAATTGCAGAAATTGCATTTCCTGGAGCATGTATTGTAGCACCTTTTAATTCGATTACTTTGGCTGCAACTTGTTTTGTGTTTAGAACTAATTCATCCAATTTTTCTTTTGAAAGAAAAGATGATAATGGAATACCTGAAACCGACGAAAATCTTGGTAATGGTAACATATTTTCTCCATGTTCACCAATTACTAATGCTCTAACAGAATCACGAGAATGCCCTGTTGCTTCATGAATAAATTGTTTAAACCTTGACAAGTCAAGCATTCCTCCCATTCCAAATGTTCTACTTCTATCAAATCCTGAGACTTTGTAAGTGATGTAAGCCATTGGATCGAGTGGATTTGTAACTGGAATTATCATAGAGTCATCAGCATATTTTTTGATATTCTCAACTACACTTTTTACAATTGATGTATTAATCTTCAAAAGATCCATTCTTGTCATTCCTGGTTTTCTTCCAGAACCTGCAACAACTACAACAACGTTTGAACCTTTCATATCTGCATAATCATTAGAACCTTTTACCTCAACATCAATTCCTTGTTCTGATAACATGTGGTTGATATCCATTGCTTCTCCTTGTGGTAGTCCTTCAATAACATCTAGTAACAAAATTTGATCATCTAATCGCTTTAATGCAGAGAAAAATGCAGCACTTACACCTACTTTACCTGAACCTATTATAGTAATCATGAAAAGCACTGTTGATTTTCAATAATTAAATCTAATGAAATTCATCACCTATTAGGCGAATTTATAAGTATTTTTGATAATTTTTAATCAATGGTTGTTGTAATTGATCCACAGATTGCGGGTATATCTGGCGATATGCTTCTTTGTTCTCTGGTGGATTTAGGTGCTGATAAAAATAAGATAATTGGCGGTGTTAAACAATCAGAAAAATTTTTCTCAAATTCATCAATTAAAAAAATTGATTTTCAAAAAATTCAAAAACATGGAATTCAAGCTGTTCAATTAATTTTAGAAATTGAAGAAGATGTTCACGAAAGAAAAGGCTCAGAAATTAAAAAGGCAATTACTGATTCTATTCAATCTATTGGACTTTCAGAGAAAGCAAAAATCTTTTCGGTGTCTTGTATTAACACTCTTATTTCTTCCGAATCTAAAATCCACGGAATTCCTGAAGATTCTGTTCACTTTCATGAAGCATCTGGTATTGACACACTTGTAGATATTGTTGGCATTACAATTGCTTTAGAAGATTTAGAATTATTTGACGAAAAATTTCTTTGTTTGCCTATCTCAGTTGGTGGTGGTAATGTAACTTTTTCGCATGGAACCATGTCAAATCCAGCTAGCGCAATTCTTGAAATTTTCAAAAACTCAAATTTAATTATTAAAGGAAATTCTGCAAATGAAGAACTTACTACTCCTACCGGTGCTTGTATTTTAGTAAATCTAACCAATAATTCTGTCGAGTATTATCCTTCCATGAAAATAACCTCAATTGGCTATGGTGCAGGAAAAAAAGATTTTGAAACTTTTTCAAATGTTTTGAAAATTGTTCGAGGTTCTGGAAATAATTTTGATATTGATTCAGTTAAGATCCTTGAAACAAATGTGGATGACGTTTCAGGAGAAATTCTGGGAAATCTAATTGAAAAAATTATGGAAAACGGTGCAAAAGACGTTTCAATTTATCATGGAATTACTAAGAAAGGAAGACCTACAAATCTTGTATCTGTAATTTGTAGTGATGAAAATGTCGAAAAAATAGTTGATATCTTAGTACTTGAAACTGGTACCTTGGGAATTCGAATTTCTGAGTCTAATCGATTCATTGTTCCTAGAACAATTAATACTGTTTCTGTAACTTTGAATGGTAAATCTTTTCAAATAAATTACAAAAAATCCTTCTTTAAAGGAAAAACTGATTTTAAAATAGAATTTGATGACTTGAAAAATGTCTCTAACACAATTGACAAATCAATTAAAGCAACTGATACATTATTAAGAAAAGAAATTGAAAAACTAGAGGATTTACAATGACAAAACTGGATGAGCTAGTAAATTGGTTTGAATCCAAAAACAAAGTAATGGTTGCACTTTCAGGTGGTGTTGATAGTGCACTTGTTGCATATGCTGCTTTTCAAAAATTAGGGAATTCAGCAATTGCAGTTACTGCTGATTACAAAACTCTGTCTGAGGAAGAACTTCATTCTGCCAAACAAACATGCAGAGAGATAGGAATAAAACAACTCTTTTTGGACTATAATGAACTTGAAAATGAAGAATTTACCAAAAATGATTCTAACCGATGTTTTCATTGTAGGATGGAATTAGGAGATCATTTGGTTGTATTGGCCAAGGAACACAATGTTAGAGTAATAGTTGATGGAACCAATCTGGATGATTTAGGTGATTATAGACCTGGAATTGAAGCTTTAAAACAAAATGGTATCAAGAGCCCACTTGTAGAAACAAACTTTTCAAAATTACAAGTCAGAGAATGTGCAAAATCTGTAGGATTATCTGTATATGATAAACCATCAAACTCATGTTTGGCATCAAGGATTCCTTGGGGACAAAGAGTTACTGCTGAGAAACTAACTAGAATAGAATTTGGAGAAACAATTGTTAAACAAATTACAAATGTAAAACAAGTTAGAGTTCGAGATCTCAATGGTAGTGCAAAAATTGAAGTTGACAAAGTTCTGGTATCATTATTTAACGATGATATTTTGAGTAAAATTACTGAAAAGTTAAAGATGATTGGATTTTCTGCAGTTGAAATTGATCAGGACGGATATAAACCAGGAAAAATTAATGTGATTACAGATTGATTTATCTGGATAATGCAGCATCAACTCAAATTCATGAAGATGTTTTGAATTCAATGTTACCTTATCTAAAAGAACAATATGGAAATCCGTCATCTCTACATCGTTATGGTAGATTAACTCGCAAGGCAATTGAAAAAGCCAGAAAACAAATTGCATCTCTAATCAATGCAGAACCTTCTGAAATTTTCTTCACATCTGGTGGTACTGAATCAAACAATATTGCATTAAGAGGAATTGTTATGAAAAATTCCTCTGGACAAATCATCACATCTTCTATTGAACATGATGCAATTTTAGAACCCTGTAAAAAATTAGCCCAAAATGGGTTTGATGTTGATTATCTTCCAGTTAATCGGTTTGGTATGATAGAATGCTCAGAACTGAAAAATCATATTTCTGAAAAAACTAGTCTTGTTTCAATAATGTTTGGAAATAACGAAGTGGGTACAATCCAACCAATTTCTGAAATTGTCAAAATATGCAATGAGCATAAAGTTCCCTTTCATACTGATGCTATACAAGCAGTTGGTAAAATTCCAATTGATGTCAAAGAATTAGACATAGATTTACTCTCTATTTCCTCTCACAAACTCTATGGTCCTAAGGGGGTAGGTGCATTATATATCAAAAACGGCATTGATGTTGAACCTGTAATTTTAGGTGGAGGTCAAGAACGTGGATTGCGTTCTGGAACCGAAAATGTTGCAAGTATTGTTGGATTTGGAAAGGCATGTGAAATTGCAAAAAATAATTTAAATGAAAATATCTCTCAAATGAAAAAACTGCGAGACACCTTAATTGAAAAAGTACTAAATGAAATTCCTGAAGTAATTTTGAATGGCCATTCTCAATCTAGATTACCACACAATGCTCATTTTACATTCTTTGGTGTCAATGGTGAGGATCTTATAATCAAACTTGATGAGTATGGAATTGCAGCATCCACCGGTTCTGCATGTTCTGTAAATACACAAAAAGCCTCACATGTTTTACAAGCAATGGGTTTTTCACATGAACAAATCACAGGTTCCTTACGATTGACAATTGGAATTTTTAATGATCAAAAAGAAATTGAACAAACAGTTGATGTTCTCAAAAAAGTAGTTAAAGAACTTCGTTCAGTTTCTCCTTATAAAGAAAAATATTCTTTTGTTTCAAAAAACTAAATCTTAATTTGAAATTTATTTCTAGATACTAGAATTACTGTCATGATGCCTACAATCAGAATTATCATTGCAATAGTACCAAATTCTGGAATAACATAAGTTCCAATAATTTCAATATCTGAATCTCCTTCTTCAAAATTAATTGTTATTACTCTGGAATCTGAATGCACTACTGATTCTTGATATGCAACTTCTATTCCATCAATCAGAATTATGAAAGTATCATCTTTACCATCTTGTTTTTCAGCACCTATGAATTCTCTGGGTAAATCTAATGAAACGGTTCCTCTATCTGTTGACTCGATTTGTACTATTATTGCAAAAATATTGGAATCAACTATCATGTTTTTAATGGTACCTCCTTTAATGGTGTACTCTACATCAAATGTTCCATAATTTCCTGCATTTACTTCAAAAATGGTTGTAGTTTCAATTAACTCTGATTTTGGTGTAAAACTAAATTCAGTCTCTGCAATATTTCCTTCTCCATATGAAACTCTAATCAAGTAATCCCCTGTCTTCTTCCATAATTGACCTTCTGCAATTATTGTATGTGAATAACTTCCATCTTGCGCAACTGTAATTTGTGCAATATCTACTAGACTTCCTTCGATAAAGAGCTGCAATGTAACAGGTGTATTACCTATAATCGTAGTAACTTTTCCTGAAACTACAACTATGTCCCCCTCATTATAATTACTATTATTTGTCTGAACATTAATTAGAGGTCCTTGTGCAAAAATTGTTCCAGTAGAAATTATTAGTAAAGATATCAAACCATAAAATATTCTGATTTCCACAAGTTTTCAAATACATGTTTGTATATTTCCTTTACTATCAAAAATGAAAAAATGAAAAAAGTTGTGATTTTAGTATCTTGGTATGATGCTAAGTCTTGACTTTGCAGATATTACAATTATTGAGATAATTGCTACTGCTAAAATCATGGCTGCAATTGTACCAAACTCTGGAATCACGAAGGTACCAATAATTTGAATTTGTTCAGTGCCTGCTGGGAACATGACTGTTACCTCATTTCCAACAATTTCAACATCATCCCATTCTTCTCCATCAACCAGTACCATGAAGATACCATCTTGGACTGTTTTTGATGGGGATACTGTTAGTATTCCATCATCTTCAGCGTCGATGTTAATGATAATTGAATTTTCATCCGTATTGAGAGTTGCACTAATTACCATTCCACCTGAAATGCTGTATGGTATACAATGACCATCTGCAGATATTTCATTAGCACTACATTGTTTGTCTGTTGTTGGTGTTGAAAAGTCTGGTGTGAATGTAACTCCGCCAGTTAGTTCAACTTTTACTTTGTTACTTTTTTCAGGACTGCCATAATTTACTTTTATAATATAGGTACCGTCATATTTCCACAGTGCACCTGCTGTGTTTAAAGTAGTTTCAAAACTACCATCTTCTGCTACGTTAAATTGAGCAATTGTAACAATGGAGTTTAGTGGACTAAAAACAGTAAGTGTAATTACATTTCCAGATACATTTGCTACATGGCCTTTTACCATAATCATGTCATTGTGGCCATAATCTGTTTTATCTGTCCAAACAGATACTGGAATAGCTTCAAGCAACATCTTATTTGCTAGTGCTTTAGCATCTTCAGGGTTCATAACACCTGCTGCCTGATCATGTCCAATAGCATATGCTGATGACATGGCTAAAGTACTGACTGCAGTCAAAACTGCTAGTAGCGCGAACGACGTACGGTTGTTCATCTTGTTGCGATTTACACCTGTCTCTATTTATGTATATTTAAAAAATGAAAAAAGTTGTGATTTTAGTATCTTGGTATGATGCTAAGTCTTGACTTTGCAGATATTACAATTATTGAGATAATTGCTACTGCTAGAATCATAGCTGCAATTGTACCAAATTCTGGTATTACAACACCATCTATGATCTCCACCTCAACTGAAGCATTATATCTTGGATTGTCATTTTGGTGTGCAGTTACAGTGTAGAATCCATCTTGTTTCCATAATGGCCCACCTGTGGTAAACACAGAAGTAAATTCTCCATTTGATCCTGGAGATACTTGATCAAAGCTTATCTTATTCCCATTTGGTGCAGTTACAATCAATGTAATGTCTTCACTCATTCTGTCAGTTGTTCCGGTAATTGTAATTGTTGTAGATCCTATAACAGCATCTGCAGAAATTTCAAGTCCTGCTCTAGTAATAATTGATTGGGTTGGCACAAAAATTCCTGTCTGTAAATTAGATTCAGTTATATCAGTTTTTTCAGTCATGCCGCCTATCACTTCAACAACAACATTCAGTGTATACAATGAATTTGAGCTTACAGCTTGCATTGCTTTTATTTCATAAAACCCATCTTCAGTCCATGTTGGACCAACTATGAATTTCACTGTAAATTCTCCGTTATCATCTGGCGAAACTTGCTCTATAGCCACTACAGTATTGAAGATTGGGGATGTTACTGTAAATGTGACATCTGTAATATCTGAAATTGTTTTACCTGTGACCATAATTGTATCTGAACCTTGATCAGCTGTAGCTGTAATTGACATTCCTAGACTTGCACCAAAAACATCTTGCTGAATTGAGGTCATTGATATTAATGACAGCGCCATAATGGCTATTGCCATTGATGTTGTAGAACGTTTAAAATTCATCCTATTTCAATCCTGATATCTTTGGTATTTATGTATATTTAAAAAGAAAAAAAAGATGAAATTTAGTACCTTGGTATGATGCTAAGTCTTGACTTTGCAGATATTACAATTATTGAGATAATTGCTACTGCTAGAATCATGGCTGCAATTGTACCAAACTCTGGAATCACAAATGTGCCGATTATTTCGATCTCTTCTGCCCCTGCTGAGAATGCTATGGTAAGTATTCTGTCTGTTGATGATACTGTTTCATCAAAGTCTACTTCTTCTCCGTCAACCAAGACAAAGAAATCATCATCGTCTCCATTTCCAAGTAATGCATCCAACACAGATCTAGGGATTGTGATGGTTAGTGAACCATCATCTGTAGCATCAATTGATATGATCAGAGAATTTGAGCCCACATCAGGCATGATACTTATGAGTTTTCCACCTGTAATCTCATATCCTATCAAATCAACAGAACCTTGAACTGAAACTGTTGTATCAGTTACTTCTGACATAACTTCTTCAATTATTGGTTCTACCCCACCAAATTCGAATGTTGTTTCTGCTGTTCGACTTTCGTTTCCATATGTAACTGATACTTTGTATGTTCCTTCCATTTTCATTGTACCGCCAGCAGTAATTTCAGTGCTGTATTTCTTGTCAACACCAACTGTTACTTGTGCAATTGTTACTATGTTGTTATTGGGAGATACAACCATGATAGCTACTGGAACTCCAGATAACAAATCTCTGACTTCGCCTGTTATTAGAATTATTTCACCCTCTGAATAGGATGCTTTGTCTGTAGTAACAACAATCGAGTCTTGTATTTGTCCAAATGCGGGTGCCATACCAATACTAACAATTAAAATTGCAAATAAGGCAAACACCGATAGATGAGTTTTCATCAATTTTACGCCCAAATTTACATTATTTAAGGTTGTGAAAAAATTTATTGACAAACAAGAAAAAACACATCCTTTGACGAATTTCAGATTAGATATATATTAACCCGAACGTGATTTTTTGACAGTTTGTGTGTATTCTATACTGTTACATTTAATGTTCCATTTGGAGTTGTAGTAAATGGTAACTAAGAAAAATCAAGTTCTCGTACCTGATCATATCTATGTGCCAAAACATGAAATTATTATCAAACAAGAAGCTGAACAAGTTTTAAAAAAATACAACTGTAAGCCAACTGAATTACCATTAATTTTTGTAAATGATCCTGCAATTTTGGGACTTGGTGTAAAACCAGGTGACATGATTAAGATTACCAGAAAAAGTCCAACTGCCGGTGAGGCACTCTATTACAGATATGTGGTGGAAGTTTAGATGGTACATCCTTCTACAAAACGCTGGCCAGTAATTCAAGATATCTTAAAACGTGAAGGTATTGCACGACAACATCTCAACTCCTTTGATGAATTTTTAGAACGAGGTCTTCAAAGTATTATCAACGAAGTTGCCCAAATAGATATTGAAAATGCTGAATATCCCTACAAGATTCAACTAGGTAAAGTTAAACTTCAGCAACCAAGAATGATGGAGCTTGATGGTTCCATCACTCATATCACACCTGCTGAGGCAAGACTAAGAAATGTTTCATACTCTGCACCTGTAATGCTGGAAGCTAGTGTTGTAGAAGATGGAAAAATTTTGGAATCTAGATTTGTTCATATTGGAGATGTTCCAGTTATGGTAAAATCAAATGCATGTATCTTACATAATTTCTCCACTCAAAAATTAATTGAACATGGGGAAGATCCAAATGATCCAGGTGGTTACTTTATCATTAATGGTTCTGAGAGAGTCATTGTAGGATTAGAAGATCTTTCTTACAACAAAATTATTGTTGACAGAGAAACTGTAGGCGGAAATATTGTTTTCAAAGCTAAAGTCTATTCTTCAATTGTTGGTTATCGTGCAAAATTAGAACTTGTCATGAAAAACGATGGACTAATTGTTGCTAGAATTCCTGGCTCTCCAGTTGATATCCCAGTTGTTACATTGATGAGAGCACTTGGATTAGAATCTGATAGAGAAATTGCCGCAGTAGTTTCATTGGTAGATGAAATTCAAGATGAATTGGAAGGTTCATTTGAAAAAGCAGGTGATGTTCCAACATCAAAAGATGCAATTGTCTATATCAGTAAAAGAATTGCACCTGGAATGTTAGAAGAGTTCCAGATAAAACGTGCAGAGACTTTGCTAGATTGGGGATTGTTACCACACTTGGGTAAACATTCTGAAAATAGAAAAGAAAAAGCCCAATTCTTAGGTGAAGCAGCTTGTAAACTATTAGAATTAAAACTTGGATGGATTTCTTCTGATGACAAAGACCACTATGGAAACAAAGTCATAAAGTTTGCAGGACAAATGTTGGCAGATCTGTTTAGAACTGCATTTAGAAATCTTGTTAGAGACATGAAATATCAATTAGAAAGATCAGGTCAAAAACGTGGAATTAATGCAGTGGCCGCAGCAATTCGTCCGGGAATAATTACTGATAAACTAAACAACGCTATTGCTACTGGAAATTGGGGGAGAGGACGTGTTGGAGTTACTCAATTACTTGATAGAACCAACTACCTTTCAACAATTAGTCATCTTAGAAGAATTCAATCTCCTCTAAGCAGAACTCAACCAAACTTTCAGGCAAGAGACTTGCACGCAACTCACTTTGGAAGAATTTGCCCAGCTGAAACCCCAGAAGGTTCGAATTGTGGTTTAGTAAAAAACTTGGCACTATCTGGAATTATTTCAGTTCATGTCCCCTCTGAAGAAATTATAGAAAAACTCTATGATCTTGGAACAGTACATTTCTTTGATGCCAAAGAAGATTTGAAAAAAGATGGAACAAGAATATTTGTTGACGGTCGTCTAATCGGATATTATAAAGATGGTGAGCAACTAGCCGCATCACTTAGAGACCTCAGAAGAAACTCAAAAATTCATCCTCATGTTGGAGTTTCATTTCATAAATCTGACGTTGAAGTTGCAACAAAAAGACTTTATGTTAATTGTAATGCAGGACGTGTCTTGCGACCATTAATCATTATCAAAGATAACAAATCATTACTAACCCAAGAATTAGTTGATAAAATTACAAAGAAGTTACTTTCTTGGACCGATCTTTTGAGAATGGGTGTCTTGGAAATGATTGATGCAAATGAAGAAGAAAACTGTTATGTTACTTTGGATGAAAAAGATACCAAGAAACATACTCACCTTGAAGTATTCCCACCGGCAATTCTTGGTGCAGGAGCTTCAATCATTCCATATCCTGAACACAATCAGTCTCCAAGAAATACATATGAATCTGCAATGGCAAAACAAAGTTTGGGATTTTCTACACCAATGATGAATACTAGTACCTATGTTAGACAACACTTTATGTTATATCCACAAACTCCAATTGTTAACACTAAAGCAATGAAGCTTTTAGGATTGGAAGAGAGACCAGCTGGTCAGAATTGTATAGTTGCAGTATTGCCATTTGATGGTTATAATATTGAAGATGCCATTGTGCTTAGTCAAGCATCAGTTGATAGAGGATTGGGAAGATCTTTCTTTTATAGAATTTATGACGCTGAAGCAAAACAATACCCAGGTGGAATGCGTGATAACTTTGAGATTCCAAATGCTGAAGATAACATTAGAGGTTACAAGGGAGAACGTGCATATAGATTACTTGAAGAAGATGGAGTTGTTGCATCTGAAGTTTCAATAAAAGGAGGAGATATTTTGATTGGCAAAACTAGCCCTCCACGATTTATGGAAGAATACCGAGAGTTTGAATCAACTGGTCCCTACAGGCGAGATACATCTATTGGTGTAAGA
Organism: Nitrososphaerota archaeon; assembly: GCA_022573895.1. Lineage (GTDB taxonomy): Archaea > Thermoproteota > Nitrososphaeria > Nitrososphaerales > Nitrosopumilaceae > Nitrosopumilus. The sequence goes on along the minus strand of JACZTB010000003.1, from coordinate 19,644 downwards.
CCATCTGAAACTGGAGTTGTAGATACTGTTGTTATGACTCAATCAAATGAAGGTGGAAAAATGTACAAGATAAGAGCAAGAGATATGAGAGTTCCTGAGATTGGTGACAAGTTTGCATCAAGACACGGACAAAAGGGTGTACTGGGAATTTTAGCTAAAGCAGAAGACTTGCCATACACTGCAGAAGGAATATCCCCTGATGTTTTAATTAATCCTCATGCATTCCCCTCAAGAATGACAGTTGGAATGATGATGGAATCAATTTGTGGAAAAGCTGCAGCATTTCGTGGAAAACGATTTGATGGTTCTGCATTTGTGGGAGAAAAAATGGATGAAGTCAAAAAAGTGATGGATGCATATGATTTCAAATATTCTGGTAAAGAAATTATGTATGACGGAAGAACTGGAAAATCATTCCCAGTTGAAGTCTTTATTGGAGTTGTATATTACCAAAAACTTCATCATATGGTTGCAGATAAAATCCACGCAAGAGCACGTGGACAAGTTCAGATGTTAACCAAACAACCAACAGAAGGAAGAGCAAGAGGAGGTGGATTAAGATTTGGTGAAATGGAAAGAGATTGTTTGATTGCTTATGGTGCTTCAATGATACTAAAAGATAGATTACTTGACGAGTCTGACAAAGCTGATATCTTTGTCTGTGAAAGATGTGGTTTGGTAGCCTATCACGATGTAAAACTAAGAAAATATGTCTGCAGAGTTTGTGGCGATAAAGCCAAAGTATCATCTGTATCAGTAGCATATGCATTCAAACTACTCTTACAAGAGATGCAGAGTCTTAACATTGCACCACGATTACTAATCAAGGAGAAGGTCTAATGTCTATTCAATCAATAAAATCAATTAACGGAATTCGATTTTCAGTATGGTCTCCAACTGAAATTAGGAAATATTCTGTTGCTGAAATCACTGCTCCTGAAACGTACGATGAAGATGGAATGGCAGTTCAAGGAGGTCTTATGGATGGTAGACTTGGTACTCTTGAGCCTGGACAAAAATGTCTAACATGTGGCAACACCGCCGCAAGATGTCCTGGACACTTTGGACATCTTGAACTTGCAGAACCTATCTTACATATTGCATTTATTGATAATATCTACAAACTATTACAATCAACATGTCGTTCTTGTGCACGACTCAAAGTTCCTCAAGAAGATTTAGACGCATTCAAAAAAATCAAAACTAGAAAAGCAGCTTACACTGTAATTTCTCAAAAACGTATTCCAGAACAAATTATAGAGAAAGCAAAAAAAGCAAAAGAATGCCCTCATTGTGGAAAGACACAATACGAGTTAATCTTTACAAAACCGACTATTTTTGTTGAGAAAACAGAAATTGGTGAACATAGATTACTTCCAGTTACCATTAGAGAAAGATTTACACAAATACTTGATGAAGATTTAGAACTATTATCATATGATCCTGTTACTGCTAGACCAGAATGGTTTATTCTTCAAGCATTTCCTGTTCCACCAGTAACTGTTAGACCATCAATTATTCTTGAAACAGGAATAAGATCAGAAGATGATTTGACCCACAAAATGGTTGATATCATTAGAGTTAATCAAAGACTAAAAGAAAGTAAAGATGCAGGAACTCCTCCACTTATTGTTCAAGACTTGGTTGACTTGTTACAGTATCACACTACAACTTATTTTGATAACGAAGTTTCTGGAATTCCACAAGCTCATCACCGTTCTGGACGTCCTCTTAAAACATTAACTCAAAGACTCAAAGGAAAAGAAGGAAGATTCAGAGGTTCATTATCTGGAAAAAGAGTTGACTTTTCAAGCCGAACTGTTATCTCTCCAGATCCTAATTTGGATTTGTCTGAAGTTGGAGTTCCTAAATCTATTGCCATGAAACTAACGATTCCTGAAATTGTTACAGAATGGAACATTGATAGAATGAGAAAACTTGTGCTTAATGGTCCTGAAAATTTCCCAGGCGTAAACTATATTGTTAGACCCGATGGTGTAAAGATAAGATTAGATTTTGTAGAAGACCGCTCTATAATTGCTGAAACACTTGAGAATGGATATCTAATAGAAAGGCATCTTTCGGATGGTGATATTGTGATGTTTAATCGACAACCATCACTTCATCAAATGTCTATTATGGCTCACTATGTCCACGTACTTCCAGGTAAGACTTTCAGATTACATCCTTCTGTATGTCCTCCATACAACGCAGACTTTGATGGTGATGAGATGAATCTTCATGTTCCTCAAAGTGAAGAAGCAAGAGCAGAAGCAATTCTTTTGATGAGAGTTCAAGATCAATTAATTTCTCCAAGATATGGCGGTCCAATTATTGGAGCATTAAGAGACTTTGTTACTGGTGCATATCTTCTTACTAAAGACGATACAACTCTCACTGTCCAAGAATTTTCAAATCTTGCAATGCTTGGTGGTTACACTGGATCACTTCCTAAACCTGCAACCAAAACAAAAGACGGGCCAGCATACACTGGAAAACAACTATTCTCATTATTTCTTCCTAAAGACTTCAGCTATGTCCTTACATCAAAATGGTCAAAGGGAACTGGCGGTCCACAAAAAGATGTTGTAATTAAAAATGGCGAACTAATCAGCGGCGTTATTGACAAAGCATCAATCGGTGCAGAAGAACCAGAAAGTGTGTTACATAGAATTGCAAAAGACTATGGCAATGAAGTTGGAAAAAACTTCCTCAACTCTATTCTAATTATGGTTAAACAATTCATCACATCTTATGGTTTCAGTTATGGTTTTAGTGATCTTGAAGTTCCAGAAAAGGACATGCAGAAGATTAAAGACGATATTAAATCCTCTTATGATGTAGTAGCTGATTTGACTCGTCAATATGAAAAAGGAACTCTCAAACTCACAAGAGGTATGAGACCTGAAGAGGCCTTGGAAGCATATATTGTCAACGAACTAGGCAAGGCAAGAGACAGAGCAGGATCTACTGCAGACCAATCTCTTGATGAGACTAATGCAGGAAGAATAATGGCTACAACTGGTGCCCGAGGTTCATCACTAAACATTGGTCAGATGGCAGGTGCTTTGGGCCAGCAATCAAGAAGAGGAAACAGATTACATGATGGTTACCATAATCGGGCCTTGACACATTTCAAAGAACATGATACTAATCCTGACGCGCACGGGTTTGTGAAATCCAATTATAGGGAAGGTCTCTCTACGTTAGAATTTTTCTTCCATGCAATGGGAGGTCGTGAAGGACTTGTAGACACAGCTGTTAGAACACAACAAAGTGGTTACATGCAACGCAGATTAATTAACGCATTAGAACACATTAGATTAGAGTATGATGGAACAGTAAGAGATCCACATGGTCACATTGTCCAATTCCTTTATGGTGAAGATGGAATTGATGTAGCAAAAAGTGATCATGGTGAAGCATTTAAGATTGATAGACTAATTGAATCTCAGACCATTAATGATTCTGGAAAGAAAGCTACAAAAGATGAGGTTAACACTCTTACCAAGAAATATACAAAGACATTCAATCCAAGATTAATTTCACTTGTAACTGATGCTTTACAGAACTCTGGTCTAAGCAAAGAAGGTGCAGAAATTGTATCAAAGAAAGCACTTTTACTTTACAACAAAGCCAAAGTAGAGCCTGGACAAGCAGTTGGAATTATTACTGCTCAATCAATTGGCGAACCTGGCACTCAAATGACTTTGAGAACCTTCCACTTTGCAGGAATTAAGGAAAGAAACGTCACCTTGGGTCTTCCAAGACTAATTGAATTAGTTGATGCAAGAAAGAACCCTGTTACTCCAACTATGGATATCTATCTTGAAAAAGACTATAAGAAATCACGAGAAAAAGCAATTGATGTTGCAAGAAATATCTTACAAACTAAAGTGAGTGCATTACTTGTTGATAGTGAAACTGATTATTCTACTGAAATCAGATTAATTTTGAGTGAACAAAGACTCAAAGAAAGGGGATGCACTATTGCAGAGGTAGAAGCAGCACTTTCATCAAATAAAAAATTCAAGATAGAGACAACTGGTGAATTAATCACTCTAAAATTAGTTGAAGAAGCTGATACTGCAACAGCAATTGCAATTAGAAATAAGGTTCTTAATACCACGGTTAAAGGAGTTCCAGATATTGAACGTGTCACATTAGTTCAAAAAGATGATGAATGGGTTATCCAAACAACTGGTTCTAATATTGCCAAAGTATTCGAAGTCAAAGGCGTTGACAAAAGAAATGTTAGAACAAACAATGTCTTTGAAATTGCAGGAACTTTGGGTATAGAAGCAGCAAGAAATTCATTGATTAACGAACTGAACCATACTCTAGAAGATCAAGGATTAGAAGTTGATACTAGATACATCATGTTGGTATCTGACTTGATGTGTTCACGAGGTTATATGCAACAGATTGGCAGGCACGGAATTGCTGGCACCAAAGATAGTGTTCTTGCAAGAGCTGCATTTGAAATTACAGTGCCAACAATTGCACATGCTGCACTTAGTGGAGAAGTAGAACAACTTAAAGGAATCACTGAAAACGTGATTGTTGGAAGTAATATTCCAATTGGAAGTGGTACTGTTGATTTATACATGCAAGTAAGCAAGAAAAAATGAGGAACTAAAATTAAACTATCAAGTGAATAATTGTGGCTTATGAAATCTCAACATTAATGAATAACAGTAGAGACAAAGTTGTTTTAATCAAATTACGAAACAATAAAACTATTCAAGGTATACTCAAAGACTTTGATATTCACATGAATTTGACCCTGGAAGATGCAGAAGACATAACAAATGAAAAACCTGAAAAACTTGAAACCATTTTAATTCGTGGTGATAATATTTTAACAGTCTCTATGCAGAAAGAAGAATCATAGAAATCTATTCCATCAAACATTAAATTCAATCTTTGACAAATTTAATCATGTATTTGCTTTTTCTGTTCTATCCATTGATTTTTTTTCCTGCATTTGGAGAACCGATTCCTGATTATAATGATCCATATGCTCCAATTTTTTTTGATAAGACTACATACACTTGGACTGATAAAATAAAAATTACAATAATAGCACCAAGTTGGAATACTGGCAAATACCTAATTGACTCAATTGGAAATACTGAAGATCATCCAATCAAAATATCTACAAGGGAAGCTTCTCTAGAACCATATCGATTTACTGAAACAGACGTCAATTCAGGAATTTTTACCGCTGAGGTTATTCTCACAGGTTTCTTACATGATGCTGATGGTGATGGAGATATTGATACAACACCTAGAACCCTTGGAAATGGGCCTACGAATGGATTTTTAGAAGTTAATCGAGATTCAGCAATCACAATCTCATTTGAATTTGCAGATGGTGTGGTATTAACCGAGTCTGTTCCTGTAAGTTGGAATATTGGAACAATTCAATTTTCAAAAGAGACTTTCTTCTCAGACGAATCTGTAACAATACGTGTCATTGATCTTGATATGAATCTAAATCCTGAGGCACTTGATCATATTCCTATACAATTTTTTTCAGATTCTGATATTGCAGGAATTGAAGTTAATGCTATTGAAACATCCGAAAGTTCTGGCTTATTTGTTGCAACAATTTCTTTATCTCAAACTTTGCCCTCCAGTGGAAATCGTCTTTATTTACTACTTGGAGATGAAATTTTTGCTAAATATGACGACCATACATTACCAAAACCATTTTCAACATTAGATAATTTAGAAATTGAAACTTCTGCCAGAACTGATTCATCAATTCCTCCAATTAAAAGACTTGACAACTCAAAAATCATTTTGTCTGACAGTCTTGGTAATCAATTACAATCATTTTCATCTAATAACCAAATGCAGATAGTTGGAACTATAACAAATGATCATAACTTTACTCAGAAATTTGTTTATCTCTTTCAAGTAAAAAATATCACTAATTCTGTGGAATTAATTTCATGGATACAGGGTGAACTGTCTCCCAAACAAAATCTAGATGTTTCTCAATCTTGGACCCCTAAAAAATCTGGAACATATCAAATTGAAACATTTGTTTGGAATTCTCTTAATGATCCAGTGGCATTGGGTCCTGTGATGTCAACTTTGATCGTAGTTGAATGAAAAAGTATGAATTCTACGTGATTATTAAATAGAAAATTATGTTTTTACCCGTGTGTTAGGATACTTGCTAGGAATAACACTAGTGTTAACCACATTATCTCCTTTGATTCTTACAGAAGTTTTTGCAGATTCATTCATCGTAGATTTTGATAAACAGCACTACAAGATAGGTGATTCTCTTACCATTTCAGGAGAGATTCTTGATTTTGGAATGCCAGTTATTGCATTAAGTATCTATGATCCTTACGGAAAAATTTTATCGGCAAATAATTTAGAAATTTCACCTCAAAAAACCTTCTCTAAAACAATCTCACTTTATTCCCCATTTTATGAAAAAATTGGAAAATACACTATAAAATTAGACTATGGACAAATTTCTGAAAATCATTATTTTATTATTGAAAACAAATATTCTGAACCTGAAATTTTTGTTGAGGGCTTGGAAGAACCTGAAATTATTCTGCTTTATACTAACAAAAAACAATACACCGACAAAGATCAAATCAAAATTACTGGTCTAGTTTCTGTATTGGATTCTTCTACAGTATTAATAGGAATTTATGATCCATTTGGAATGCCTGCGGGATTTTATTTTAGCTCAATTGATTCTGATCTGAAATTTTCTACAAATTTTCTTGTAAAATCTGGAGTTAATTTTAGAGTAGATGGCACATATTCAATAAAAGCACATTATGGAGGAGCAGAAGCAATATCTTTTTTTGATTATTATGAATTTCCACAATCAGTAATTGTAGATACTGTTGTAGATACTGTTGTAGAAGAGGTCCCAGAAAGTATACACATTGAGGAAAAAATAGTAGAACCATCAATTGAAATTAAAAAACAAACAAATCTTACTGTAGAAGATATCGAATTAGGAAAATTACTAAATCAAATTAATCTGACATGTGATTCAAGTACTTTTACTGATACCATTTCATATTATGATGGAATGGGGCCTGCTCTGTATCGATTATGTAAATTTGATAGTTCTTTGAATTTCTTTAATGACTCATTGATAGATAATCCTAATGATGTAGAAATTCTTGTGAACAAAGGTTCTGCTTTAGGAAAATTAGGATATTTTTCTGAGGCAATAGTGTTTTATGATCAAGCAATCAATATTGATCCTGATTTTCTACCTGCCAAAAATAACAAGGCTAATGCCCTTGTAAATCTAGGAAATTTTGATGAGGCTATTTCATTGTACAATGAAATTCAAGTGAAAAACCCCAATTATACTACTGCTAGTAAAAATCTTGAAATTGCATTATCAGAGACTACAGAATTTGAAACTGAAAATATTATTTATCAACAATCTACTTTACCTGAAAAAACTATTTCATTTGAATCTAAAAAACAAAAACCAACAAACTTTTTTGAAGAAATTAGTCATGCATTTTCTTCTTTAGTTTCTCTATTTGGTTTTCTAAACTAAGTTTTTTACCTTTAGCATACATAATTTTTCAATAAACGTATAAAGCCCCATTAAGACGATTGTCATTAGGTAAACACATGAGTAAGATACTTGAAAAATCATTGAAAGACGCTCTCAAAGAAGACAAGTTAACCTTTGGAGCTAAACAAGTTTTGAACTCTGTAAAAGATTCCAAGCTAGTTGTATTGTCTCAATCAATTAAAAAAGAAATGTTTGAGAAAATTGAATCAGATGCAAAAAAAGAAAAAGTACCATTGGTGAACTTTCGAGGAACATCAGTCGCTTTGGGTAGATTGTGCGGCTTACAATTTAGAATTTCAACACTTTCATTTACATCAATAACTGATGGTAACATCAAGTCAATTCTAAAAGATACAGAAGCTGAGATCAAAAATGTATAGTTGTATTTTATTTTATGAAAGTTTAAATGAGACATTTTTGTTCGGAGATAAATAGGACTTTTTATGACACAAGCAATTAAACTCACAACTGATCAAATGCGTATGATGTCTCTTTTCCAAAATGTTACAGGCGCAACTGCACGTGATTGTATTGAAGATGAAAAACAAGATAGGATAATTTTTGTAGTTAATTCTGGTAAAATGGGCTTGGCAATTGGCAAAGGTGGTGTTCATATCAAATCATTGCAAAATATTCTCAAAACAAATGTTGAATTGGTTGAATTTGATGATGATCCAGCAAAATTTTTGACTAATTTACTTAATTCAAAACTAGTTACTGAGGTAAAAATAAGTACACGACCAGATGGATCAAAACAAGCAATTGTAATGGTCGACCCAAGAAAGAAAGGAATTGTTGTTGGAAGAGAAGGTAGGAATGCTCAGAAAGCAAGGCTACTTGCAAAACGATATTTTAATATTACAAACGTACTGATTAACAGTCCAGAAAGAGCAACATTGGAGATGTAGTATATGAGAAAATCACCTCTTGGATTATTTGCTGGCAGAGTTTTGACTTCTAAGAAAAAGAAACAGAGATGGGCAATCTCTACTTACAAGAGAAGAAAACTTGGTATTGATAAAAAATCTGATCCTCTTGGAGGTGCACCTCAAGCAAGAGGTATTGTTTTAGAAAAAGTAGGTATTGCAGCAAAACAACCAAACTCTGCTATAAGAAAATGTGTTAGAGTTCAATTGATTAAAAATGGAAAGACCGTCACAGCATTTTTGCCACGAGACGGTGCAATGAACTTTATTGATGAACATGATGAGGTACATATTCAAGGTATGGGCGCAACACAAGGTGGTGCAATGGGAGATATTCCTGGTGTTAGATTCAAAGTTTTCAAAGTTAACGGTACATCACTTCACGAGTTAGTAATTGGTAAGAAAGAGAAACCAAGGAGATAGAAATGGCAGAAACAAAGAATTTGTTATTATTTAGAAAATGGGATTTGTCAGATATTGAGATTAAAGATCCTGGATTAAAGACCGCAATCTCATTGAGAAAACAAATTTTACCATACACCTATGGTCGTTCAGCACTCAAGAGATTCAACAAAGCTGATGTTAACCTTGTTGAACGATTGATGAACAAGACAATGCACTTTGGAAAGAAATATGCAAAGAACACAGGAAGAATGACTGGAAAAAAGACCAAAGTTCTCAATACTGTAAAAACTGCATTTGAAATTATTTCACTAAAAACTGGAAAAAATCCAGTTGAAATTTTAGTTAGAGCCGTAGAGTTTTCTGCTCCAAACGAAGATACTACTAGAATTGTTTATGGTGGTACAGTATACCATGTGTCAGTTGATGTTGCCCCAATTAGACGAGTTGACTTGGCACTAAAATTCATCTCAGATGCCATTAAAGAGGCAACATTTTCCAATCCAAAACCAATTGAAGAACACATGGCTGAACAACTCATACTTGCAGCAAACAATGACTCCAACGCTCCTTCAGTAAAGAAAAAGAATGAGTTAGAACGCATAGCACAAGCATCAAGATAGAAATTTTTCCAGTAGCCCGAGGCAGATTCGAACTGCCGTCTCCGCCTATCCACTCATGAGATCCAGAGGGCAGAATCCTTGATCTAAAATATTATTTGACCGCTAGACTATCGGGCTACCAAAACAAACTCTGGTGTTTTAGAATATAATCATTTGGTGAAGTTACCTGATAATAACTTCATGAATAGCAGTTGCATAATTACACTCTGCTCTTAATCTCATGTATGGAATTAATTTAAAATGAATTGAATAAGTGTCTTCATCCTTTAAGAGAATTCCTTTTCTCATTAATGAAACCAATCCCCTAGATGGAATTGTAATTGCTATGTTTTTTTCTTTACGCACTTGATCACGTTTATTTTGAAATTGTTTTAATGAAAATGTGACATTATTAATTTCTAAAATTAACGGCCAAATGATTTCAGCCCACACAAATCTCCTGTTTTCTGTGGCTGAGGCATGTTTTCCTTTTTTACTTAACATTAGTAATATATCTACAAAAGATGTTATAACTTGTTAGTTGTCTCAGAAAGAAATTGAAGAATCATTAGATTTGTTAGAAAAAGATTGGGACATTGACCCCATTCTACGGGATTTTACGCTAGGTAAAATTACAGATGTATCTGATTATTCAATAAAAGTAAAAGATGTAATTTTTCATGTACCATACCTAAATTCGAAAAAAAAGTACATTTTATGGAAATGCTACTGGCCTGACTGTCACAACTGTTGTAATAGACAAGGCAGACTTCCATTAACCTCTGATGATCTAATTACTATTGGAAAGGGCTTGAAATATCAAAATACTTCAGACTTTATAAAAAATGAAACACTTACTGTAACTTATCAAGAACCAGGGCCATCGGGACAAATGACAACAATGACCACAATTAATCTAAAAAGAAAAAAAGATGAAACTGAAGCAGATGATGGAACACACATCTCATGTAGATTTTTAGATGAAGAAGGGGACTGCAGCATGCATCCTGACAGGCCTGGAGTATGCTATCTTTATCCATTTTCAACTTGGCTAGAAAATGAAAAAGGAAAAGCTCGAGTGCATGCGACTTTTCAGTTTACTGGTGACTGTCCAGGATTTTATCTTGCAGATACTTTAGATCCTATGAAAGACGAATTCAAAGAATATTCAAAAATTATTTACGATTACAACATGGCATCAAACCGTACTAATAGAGAAGGACTTGGTTTAGTTAGTCTCAGTTAGGCTTTTGCTACTTTCATTAAATTACTAATCTTAATGTCCATTCCAAATCTTTTCTCATGCTTTTTCATATAGAGAAATATTGAGATAAAGTCAGGCAATGCCTTGAAGAAATTAAAGTCCTTGTGGATTTTTGCTCTTACGAAATTAAACACCTTGGCATATACCTTGAAGTGTTTTTCAACTGCTTTTTCATATGCTGCAAAGTCATGCATGTTATCAAGGAAAATATCAACGCACTGCATAGATGGAATGATTCCCTCACCTAACATTGCAAAGACTGTTCCAATTGATTCGCCAACGCCAACTACTTTTCCTGAATAGAATGGTTTGCATCTATCAGGTGTGGCTAGTCTAATTGGGCGTCCTTTAGTTTGGATTACTTTGCCTCCATATTTCTTCAAGAATTCATCTGTGACTTTGACGTGATTCTTTTTGTAATCCCCAGCTCCTATATGTGCCCACTTTTCACCCAATGGAAAGTACCAAAAGTATCCTGACATTCCTGGAAATGGCTCCAAGTAAAAGTCATCAAATGGTACGCCGTTTTCATATTCAACTTTGTACTCGTATGTTGGCAAGAAAAAATCCTCTTTTAGCTTTGGCAGATAAATTCTATGAAATCCTGTACAATCAATTATCATGTCATACTCTTTTTCTAGCTCTTCAAGCTTTGGTGCTGTTCCATAAAGTACCTTAGAATCTTTGATAAAATCTTTGATTAATCCTAGTTTGTTATATGTACACAATCCATGCAATCCAATATCAAACTTTACACCATTACCCATCTTGACTTTCATAGTCTTACCTTCATGAATTAGAAAATCATCAAAATTTCTGCCAGTCTTTTCGCAGAACTTTTCTAGCTCTGACTTTATTGTTCCCCATGCGCAAATAGAGTCATGTTTCTCTTCTACCATTCTTTCATATCCTATAACTTCATGCTCTGAATCCTTTAGTCTGGCCATGAGATAAGAGCCTGCTACTCCCATTCCCATCACTGCTATCTTCATGATATTTTGCATTTAATTTATGCCTAATAAAAATACTAGCTGGAAATTTACTTGTTGCGTCTTTTCTTATTCATCAATTATAAGAATAACGATACCTAGTCTCTTAATCCACCTTCCTATTCGTACTTTGCCACAAGATAGGCGATTGGTGTGTATTCCAGGAAAAAATTGTTATCAACATTTTGTGATCATTGTGAATTTTCTTTACAATAATTCTAGAGATTCAATCAAATTTTGAATGAATTTTAAGGGAAAAAAATTCTAATTCAAATATTACAAATACACTTGAATATGATGGAAAAAAAAATGAAGGAGAAGAAAGTTTCAAACAAGAAAAAGGAGAATAAAGAGGAAGCGCTATTTGATTATTCACAACTTGAAGACTAGATAAAAAAACTATCTAATTGTTTTATTTTTACGAAAAAAATAAACAAATATTCATTATTTTTACAATGTTATTTTTATTTCATTACTATGCTATAACTAAAGGCAGTAATTAACAAAAAAAACATTGAGAGATTAAGAGTATCAATGGGTTTTTGTCAATGGACAAATGCTTGGTTTTGTAAAGTTATTGTCTTAATTTTTTACATGCTAAGGGAACCTATAGTTCAAGAACTCATCTCAAATAATAGAGAAATTCTTTCATGTATTGAGAGTATCAAAATTACTGATTTTGAAACTGGTGAAGTGATTTGTCAAGATTGTGGAAAGGTTTTAGAAGAAAAGATTTCAAATGACAGAAAAGACAGTAATATGTTTTCAAAGAGCGAACATGCTTCACATTTTGGTTCTAAATCACCGCTCAGATTTCATGATATGGGGCTAGCAACAATTATTGGCAGATTCAACCATGATTCCACAGGAAAGCCAGTAACTTACAAAATGAGACCCGTAATGAAGAGAATAAGGTTCTGGGATACAAGAAGTCATACAAAAACTTCTGCTGATCGAAATCTTAGAACTGCATTATGTGAGATGGAAAAATTGAAAGAAAAACTATCTCTCTCAGATGCCATCATAGAAAGATCTGCTTACATCTATAGAAAAGCTGCAAGAGCGCAATTAATACGTGGTAGAAGCATTCACGGTATAGTTGGAGCATGTGTGTATGCCGCATGCAGAGAAGTGGATGTTACACGAACAATCGTAGACATTTCAAAGAATCTTCAACAAAGTAGAAATTCAGTCGCAAAAAACTATAGACTCTTACTTCAAAATCTTAAACTTGCTATATCTGTACCAGATCCAGTCAGATGTATAATAAAAATTTCAAATAATTTAGATATTCCTGAGAACACAAAACGTGAAGCCATAGACATTTTTGATATTCTAAAAAAGAAAAACCTAATTGCAGGAAAAAAACCAAACTCAGTTGCCGCCGCTGTAATCTATATCGCAACAATCAAAACGGGAGTAAATTTATCTCAATCCAAGATTTCAAAAGTTTCTGGAGTAACATCAGTAACTGTTCGAAATCGGTATAAAGAGTACAAAAAACATGTTTAATTGATTTAGTCTATTAGAAAATATGAAAATACATTGTGAATGTGAAATCTGTGCTCATTTTATTACTCAAGAATGCATAATGAATGACTGCGATTGCTGTGTAAATTTTCACACACATTCTAGATAATCTATGAATTAAGAATTTTCAGGATCTGATTTAGCCAAAATGGAATTAATGATCTGTAAGAATTTCCAGCCTTCTTATGTTCTATTTCTTTCTAGTATATTCAGAACAAGTTCACCCTCCACCCCTGAACGAAATGTTCACTAATCAGACGGGATTTGGCTTGAACTTGGACTTTTTTCCCTTACTAGTCTTGGAAAAAGGTTTATGCAATAATTATGAAATATTGTTAGATGCTATTTGATGTTAATAATTCCAATTTGTGTCCATTATGTCTACGTGATGGGCATTCTATCAAATTAGAACTGACTGAATCTATGTTACTTGTATGCAAACGATGTTCTCGTGCTTTTGAGGTAAAATCCAATGGAAAAAGAATGCTTTCTGATGAAATGAATTGTTGATTTAGAGTCTGGTTTTCCTGCAATTAGTTTATTATTTTAATGTCATGTTTGAATCGAGTCTCACACCAATGGTAGGTTTAGTAACTTTGAATTTTTTTCCACAATGAAAACACAAGTGTATCGTATGAGGCTTGATTGCATATTTTCCTTCATCGATGTGTTGCCCCTGGCAAAAAGGACAGAATATTGTGACTTTATTTCTAACCTTCATTTTGAACTCACATTATATTGTACTTTGAACTATATTGATATGATGAATACGTGTAAGCATGAAAAAATAGCGCTAGATGATTTTATTTCCCACGAAACTCGTGAATAATGGTGCCAAAAGTAAAAGTCGAAAAAATTATCAAAGCCAACAAAGACAAAGTCTTTTTCACCATAACTGACTTTGAAAATCTTCCATCAAAACTTCCTCAAATATTCAAATCAATAAAGATTATCTCACGTGATGGCAACTCCATTACTACTGAAGAGTTTGTTCGAATGGCTGGACGAGACATTACACAGAAGGTAAGACATGTACTCTTACCTACAGACAAGCACGAAGCCTTTATTCTTGAAGGAGATGCAAAGGGCAGCCACATAGTTGAGACATATGAGGAGACTAGTGAGGGAACAAAAATAATTGTTAAAGGGGACTTTAGATTAGCAGGTAAGTTGAGTCTTTTAGGCTTTATAGCAAAGCTGAAGATCGAGCAAAGCATCAATGAGGTAATGGATGAGTTTGCTGCACTCTTGATGTCTAAAGATACCAGTAATGATCATTCAAAGACTAGCTGATTTTTGTACTTCCTGTGTATATTTTTTATATGGTAAACCAAGTTACTGTGAAATTAAAAACAACAAAGGGAGATTGGGAAACAACCTTCCAGAAATCAACTCGTGTAAAAGACGTAATACTTGCGTTAAAGGTACATTTTCGATTGCCAAAAGATAGTAAATTTACTTTGTCCAAACAAACATCACCAGAGATTGGTTTCGAAGCAGATCGAGCATTGATAAATTATAACGTTAAAGACGGAGATGTTTTAGTTCTAAAAGAAGAATGAAATTTATCAAGAATTGTATTTGATTCTGTTTACTCTAAGAGTTTCATTGCCTCGTCTCTACTAATTGCAACGAGTGTCTGTGTTTGCATTACCTCACCAGCTTCAATTCCTAGCTTTATAGCTACCTTTTCATTTGGAGCTTCATATATCCAGACAGCATCATATTCACCAAGTGTCCAATAAGTACTGATGATCTTTACTCCTTCAGGAAGATTCTGCATCACCTTTTTACCAACCTCGACTACATCACTGGCCTTTTTCTTGAATTTTATCAGTGCTATGAAAAACATGAATGTAATACCATTACAAGTTACTTAAGAATATCCTTTAGTTTGCAAGAACTTGCATAGGTTTTTCAATCTTTTTTTGTACTTTCTGTCTCTTTTCTAAGAGTTCTAGAATCATTGCGTATTCTATTTCATTACACATGCAATCCAATAGCTTTCAAAATATAAAAAGAATCAGAAAAGACAAGAACAAAGAGATCAAGAATCAAGCAAAAGTATGAAGAAGAGATTGGGTCTGAAAACCATTTTTATAAATTTTATTCTAAATCTACTAGTTTTAGAATATGTTTTAGTTGTAAATTTTACTAAAATCTAGCTATTGAAGATAGCCTTTCATCTTTTTTGGTTTTTATGTCTGTGCATTTGACAAATCCCTCTACCAATGGCAGATTAGATAGAATTTTACGCTTAATTGTAGTTAAAGATTACTACTCTATTACAAGAATTAACTAAATAATTTCTAAATTTTTTACCAATATGGAATTTCAAAAAAAGCCCATAAGCGCTTATTTTTTGATTCCACTTTTTGCTTTATTGATATTTTACACAAATAGCTTTGTAGCCGCTCAAACTGATGATCCTCAATTTGAGTTTACTACAATAACGGGAGATGAAATTAACGCTAGTTCTGTAGCACAACAAATGATTGAGAGAATAGAACTTTCAAAAAAAATTCTAGCTGATCTTATAGAAGGAAAAAACCCAGAAAAAACTGAAGAACAAAAATTCATTGATGAACAACGAAAGATTTCAAAGCAAAAACTTCAAGATCAGATTGATAGAATGAATAAAGATTATGAACCATTTACTCCAAGAAACGCTTTTGCAGGTTTTCTAACTGGAGTTAATGTAACCTATTATGGAATTTACTGGGATCAATTTGATTACATGAATGAGAAAGTAAAGATTGCAAGAGTAGCAAAACAAGCAGTTATTGATCAAGGAGGAACATATCAAGAAGCATTTCAAGAATTTGTAAAATATGCTTCAATGACAAAAGTTGAGATGATCAAATTGATTCAAGAACTCAACATAAAATATGGATTTGCTGATGTTGGCATTCAAAAAGATTTTGACAAATTTGGTAAGCTACCTAGAACTGATGATGAACCACCAATTAATGAAGATAATGCAATTATAATTAATGATATTCACCCCATTGAGGAAGAGGTTACTGATAACGCAGAAAATGATAGAACAATTAATGTATCTCATGTAAAGCCGGATAAAAAATGTGAAAAGTGGGATGCAAAAGCGCAGAAATTCATCAGTAAAGGAAATACCTCCTGGAATTGTAATGAAGCTTAATGCATGTGGTAGTGATATAGGTGAAAACACTGCATCCAAGTTCTTCCCACCTGGATTATACAAGAAATTTTCAACTGGTTTCTCTTAGGCTCAATTGTGGTGTTGAACTTTCACTCAACAAGCATTGGTCTGAAAACTAAACATAGATCTGTTATATCTCAAAAATTGGTATTGATATTTGAGCATTCTTTAATATAGAACCTTTCAGTTTTTCAAGATATGGCAAAAGGTTTTGCATGTTCAGATGTAGGAGTAGATTGTGACTGGTCTACATCTGCAGAAACAGAAGATGAATTGATGGCTCAGATTACAGAGCATGCTAAAGAGCATGGATTCGATCCAATTCCTGCAGATTTAGTTGAAAAAGTAAAGGCTGCAATTAAAGACAAATAAACAATACTAATTTTCAATTTTTTATAATCCTATACAAGATTACGTAAATTTTATGATATATTAGAAGTGTTCTTGATTTTTTGGATTGACCTTTTTTTGAACAATTAACAAATAATAAAATTCATACAAAATAACATACAGATATTAGTTTTCTATTAGATCTAGTTTATTATTGAATTTAGTATATTGTAAATGAAGACTGAGGCATAACATCTGTCATATCCACTCGTCGTGTCACGTGATAGAGAATTTATCTTTTCAAGTAAAGGGTGATACAATAACTTCAGTCTTCATAATTTTACTATGAATTACGAAATCTTAATGCGGATAGAAAATGATTATGATTTGAATATTAAATTGGGTCATAATCCTTGTTGACTGGTCATAATTGGTTTTGACTACAAGATTATGACATTTTGGTACCTAGAATTAAAAAATAATCGCGAAAATTAGACACTAAGCATTACAGTGACTAATATGCAGATGTTAAAATTTTTATAAAATCATACCGTAACAAGATTTTGTGAGAACTGTAATTTTTGCACTAATCTTTCTTGTTCTGTCAATAGGAATAACTCCTGTCGTGTCATTTGATTTTATTCCAGTGGCTGAAGGCTATGGCGGCGGTGGCGGCGGTGGCGGCAAACCTGATCCTCGCGTTTGTGGAGATAGATTATGTTCTGAAATTCCTGGAGGTAGAGATGCATGGGAAAATAAAGAAACAGTACAATTTACAATTAAAAATCAACCCTTAATGACATCGTCATCACTAAAAACTCAAATAAACAACGGCATATCTCCCAATTTTCTAACATGCACTGATGGATTTGAATTAATTTTCAAACTTAGAGATAATTCACCTGCATGCGTTACACCAAAAACTGCAGAAAAATTAATTCAGCGTGGTTGGGCTATCAATGAAGAATCTCAACAAGTAAATCAATTAGAACAAAATATACAAAATCAAATAATTCAAACAATTCCTGCGTCTTCAGGAATTGTTGTTAATTTCTATGTAAATGATGATGATTTGAATATCAGTCCAAATGGAATTGACATAGTTTTCACTAGTGGATTAATTGAAATTACAATTAATGGTGTTATGATAGATGTGCCCAAAAAAATGATAGAAACTTCTCCTAATTCTGGAAAATTTTTTCTCAAAATTGAACTTCCTGAAACTATAAACGGAAAACCTTTAGATCAAAACGATATTCTTTTAATAAAATACATTGATGAATCAGATGCGTCTGGAGAAAAAAGAATCATTGTAGAGTCATTTCCTCTTACCAAAACATTTGCCAAACTTCAAACATATGGTGGTGGGAACAGAATAGGACATGAATTTACTCTTAGACTCTATGAACCTGATTCTAATAGAGACTCTAGAGATGAAGATAAAATTTCTTTGAGTGCATTAGAGTTTAGATCAGAGGGTGGAATTCGAACTATTCTTTCAAATCCTGCATTTGATGCAAATTCCTCTTTCCTAATTGAAACGGGACCCAACACCAGCATATTTGAAGTAAAAATTAAGATTCCACGAAGTATTGACGGGAAGACAATCCACATTGGAGATTGGTATGAAATACGATACATTGACAGGTCCACACCGTCAGGAACAAATGAAAAGATCATACTCAAAGGAAAAATAGGTTTACAATAAAATTTACACTTGAAAAAACTATTAATTTTTGTTTCATGATACTATACAAAATGATGTAAATTTTATGAGTAATGCTGTATTTTATATTTTCAAAATTATCATAGCCGAAATTTTTTTATTAAATTCTGGATATCAGTATATTGCCTCGTCTGCCTTTATTGAAGCAAGAACAAAGGTTGAGAATCCTCTGATATTGTGTGGTCATCAACATATTGAGGCTGCAATTAAAGACAAATAAACAATACAAATTTTCAATTTTTTAAAATCAGGGAAGAAATTATTAGTTCATAAATAACTGATTTGTTGTCAGAAAATGCTAGAGTCTACTGTTACATTCCTCAGATGTGTTAGATGTGGATCTAAACTGGAACTAGATGTATTCAAACTTGACAAAGAAATCGAAGAAGGAATTTTAGAATGTAAAAAATGTACATTGGTATTTCCTATCATTGAGAAAATTCCTTTCTTATGGGATGATTTTTCTAAATATCTTTCTTTTCGTAAAGTTCTTGGAGGTAAACTCTATAGATTGACTAATACTGAAAAGATGAAATCTTTTTTGAAATCTTCTTTATCAAAAACCATTCGAACCAATGATGATAGAACTGCACTTGAGGAAAGATGGTCTAAAATATATCAAAACAATCAAGGCTCTAAATTTTATTCTTTGATAAAAAAGAATTTTGCATCTATACCAAAGTCAAAACTTGTCTTAGAGTATGGTTGCTCTATTGGAATAATGACCTCCTTCTTGGCGGATTATCATGATATGGTCTTTGGAATTGATAGATCATTTAGTGCACTAAGATATGCAAAAAAATCTTCAAAAAACAATCTTGATTACATCATAGCTGATTTTTTGTCTCCTGTTTTTGGAAGATTACAATTTGATTTTATACTTGCACTAAATGTTTTGGAATTAATGGAACCACTTCAACTGCTAAAACAAGTATCAAAACAAATTTCCACTGGTTATTTTATAATCTCTGATCCATATGATTTTGATAGAGGCACAAGTTCTGTTAGAAAACCCGTTGATGAGCAAACATTACGCACCAATTTGGAGAATTTGGGATTTAAAATTTCCTCAAAAACAAAAAAACCATCTTTTTTGCCCTGGAATTTAAAACTTA
>JACZTB010000069.1 GCA_022573895.1 Nitrososphaerota archaeon | reverse complement strand
TTTTCATCAAAGACACTTTTTGCAAATCCTAAAAGTTTAGGGCTAAATTTACCAAGCGATTCTAAAACTAGTTTCACTGATTTATCATACGGATAATTTTTTTCTTTGATTCTTTTCACAGATGGAGCATAAAGATCATATCGACGAAGTTTTTTCATTCCAAGCATTTTTGCTTTTTCTAAAAAGAATTTTTGAAAAACATGAGTATTTTTTTTACATACCTGAAGGAGTGATTCTATAGTTTTGTCATCAACATCATTTCCTACGTTGCGCATTGTTATTGGCGATGGATATCCACGGATTTCAATACCCTCATCCTTCCAGTTAAGAACAATATTCTGATAGATTTCTCCCAGAACTCCTTTGTTTTCTTTAAATTTTGTCAGCAAGGATTTGTAGGAAACTTCTCTTGTCTTCGGTTTGGAATTTCTGACTAAAACTGCAAGTCGTTCTCGGTTTAATTTTTTAGATTTGCCATCTACCTTTACCAAATATTCAAATGCGTTTGTTATCTTATCATACAATTTCATAAGTGCAGTTATTCCTGTCACATCAAGAGTATTGATGATTCTCTCTTCAGGCTCAGTAAGTGAGTATTTTGCTAAAAGTCGTTTATGCCTTAGATATTGTGCCAAATCCCCTGATTCGTTAATTAGCCGTCTGGCGTTTTTTTCATCAACAACTCTTTTCCACCATAGATCAAAAAACAAAACTCTGTTTGATATTTCCGCACCAAGCTGTGTCATGCGAGTCAGTAATGATGTGGCTTCATCGGATTGAGTATCAGAAGCATAAGACAACGAGGCAAAACCACCTATAACACTTATTTTTTCTGAAATGACTTCCAAATTATTAAGTAAGTTTAGAAATTTTTTAGACGACATGTTTGGATTAAGATTTGATTTTATTTTCTCGAATTTTTTTGCCTTTTTTTCAACGAGTTGAATTTGTTTTTCAAATGCAGGACTTTTGGGGTTTTTAACTAATTCAGCCAAGTCCCAATTTCCAAGTTCATATTTTACCAAGTTAATCCGGTTAAATTCACACTATTAAAAAATGAATTCTTTGATTTGTGGCATCATTTAGTTTGTAATGGGTCGGAAATTGTAACAAAAATGGTCTGGGTCTTAACGGAGTAAGAAAAATTAACATTTGATACGAACTGTTAAACAAAAAAACAGAGAATTTACAATCCATGTTTTCATTAAGGAGGCTTGAAATACGATAATTGTGTAATTATACCATGGCGATAGCCTATGTACTAATTAATTGTGATTTGGGTTATGAGGAACAAATCATTGAAGAGCTGAAACATATTTCAGATGTAAAAGAAGTTCATGGAACTTTTGGTGCATATGACATTCTTGCCAAAGTTGAATCGGATCAAATCAGTACTCTAAGAGAAACAATAATGTCGAAAATTCGAAAAATACGTCATGTGCGGTCAACTCTGACCCTTATGGGAATAGAGGATCAGGGATAAGAATAATTAACATTTGATACGAACTGTTAACTGATCCGTTCTAGTCTGAATAATCACATTTCAAAGATAATTATTTAGAAGATTACTCTCCATATGATTCAGACTTGATGTCAAAGGATCCATCTTTTCTTTTATTTCGATTGGAAACAAAACCTAGTGGGCTCAAAAATGAAATGACTCTATTTATTGTATTGTTGTATCCGCAAATGTAAAAGAATGAATTTTTTGGAGTGACATTTTTTCCTAATTTCTTTTCTAGTTCTGACTTGTGATTGTCGATATCTGTTAGTAGGTCACCCACCCTTCCAACATTTCCTGTCCACCCCTTAGATGAAGGATGATCCTGCTGGCTAACCGTAGGTATGTATGTGAAATTCCAACTGTCTCTAGTTTCAGATGCTAGTCTTTCAAGCATATTCTTGTAACCTAACTCTGCAACATATTTGGCACCGTGAAGCAAAACGATCTTTCTTTTCGAACCTACTTTTCTCAAGTGTAGTATGTAGCTGATAAATGGTGCAATACCTGTTCCTGAAGAAACAAAAATCATCTGTCTAGTCTCGAGAATTCCATTCGGTTTTTTATCTTCGATGGTAAAAACTCCTGCAGGTTTTCGCCAGAAGATAAGCTTATTTTTTTTCAAAGTAAAAAGAGCACTAGTTATTTTACCTAAAACCGGCTTTGTTGCCCACCTGATGTAAAATTCATAATATCTTCTTTCTTCAGGAGGTGATGAAATCGAGTAAGCTCTGTACGTTACCTTGTCTTTTATTTTCACTCCTAGCGGTACAAATTGACCTGGCTTGAAATCTAATATTTTGCTCTTATCTAATAGTTCAAGTCTAAATATTGCAAGATCATCCGTCAGGTTTTTCTGATGAATAATTTTGCCCTCGTATGGTTGTATCAACGTTTTTCAATAGTATGTAGTACTTCATCTATTTCTTTATCACTTACTGATTTGAGGTGTTACTGAGCTTGAGTGGGTAGAAAATAATCCCATAAACGGTCTGGGTCTTAACGGATTCGAAAGGCCGTGGAAAAGAAATTTAGCTTGTTACTTCCTTTACAATCTTATGAGTGAGGATCTCATGAAATCCATCATAGTACTAATGCAAAATGACAGAGGGGATAAGGAGATTTTAATGCGAATCTTAAATGATCTCAGAAAAGACAAAAAGCCCTTTGGTCCAGACAAGTCATATCTCAAAACCATTATTGAGAAATACCTACCAGAAGACAAACATCTTCTATAGTCCATTAACATTTGATACGAACTGTAAATGACAGTTTTTATGAAATGTTAATGAAATTCTATATTTTTCATTGTTTGAAATAAGCAACAACATCTGGCCTCCATAAACAATAGATCAAAACAACATCCAATATGATAAAGATGAATGGATAGTAACTTACATCTATTAAATAAGTAACTGCTGAGAATATTATACTTAGCACAATTAAGTTAATTACAATTTCCCTTGTCCGTCTTTGATAGCGAAATAATATCCACACTATTATGAGATTTGCTAGTCCAACAATTGTAAGAGTTATTGCAATAATGGTTACACTAAGTGTTGAATGACGCTCGAAAATTTTACCAAGGAATACATCTACCTGTAGTCCTGTTCCCAAACTTATTGCCAAAATTCCAGATATTGCGAATACGATTCCAAGGATTGTAAGTATAGGTGGTTTTTTAGCCATAATAGGCATCAACTGTAGCACTCTGAAATTTCTATTAAGACTTGATACGAACTGTTAACAAATCCAAAATAAGACCAAAAAAATGCCTAAAATTCTAAGCTAACAGTACTATTTGCAAGCTGATCAAAAAATCAATAGTAGTCTTTGTGCACATAACACCATTTCCAGGGATGATCATGAACAGCTTCCATTACTGCATGACCCGTTTCTTCAAAATGTTTTGTTGCATGTCTTCCAACAGATGAATCACAG
Organism: Nitrososphaerota archaeon; assembly: GCA_022573895.1. Classification (GTDB taxonomy): domain Archaea; phylum Thermoproteota; class Nitrososphaeria; order Nitrososphaerales; family Nitrosopumilaceae; genus Nitrosopumilus. The sequence continues at coordinate 302 of JACZTB010000069.1, read as the reverse complement.
CATCCAACATGCCCACATGTTAAACACATTCTAATTGCTACCCATGGCAAGTGTTCTTTTTCACATTCTTCACAACCTTTTGTTTTTGGTGAAACATCTTTTGCTTGAGAAAAATGTTCACATTGTTCTGTCAATGATTTACAAACAAATTTCAGATTTTAAAATGTTAGCTTTGCTTAATAAATTTCAAGAAAAATCACGTGTAAAAAAATTAGTTTGGTCTAATTAGTAAAAACTAATTTTCACGAAATTTAATTACCATAAATCCTGAAAAATTGTATGAATGTATGGAATAAATTTTG
>JACZTB010000068.1 GCA_022573895.1 Nitrososphaerota archaeon | reverse complement strand
GGTCTTAAGTTTCAATTTTTCTGAACTTTGATAATCATGGCAGAACATTTCAACAAATAGTAGAATTTATACAAAAAATCATACAGTTGTTAGTTTTCTATTAGATCTAGTTTATTATTGAATTTAGCATAATGTAAATGAAGACTGAAGCAGATACATGCCTTCAATACTCTATTGTCGTGTTGCTTGGTAACTATTCATCCACTCGTCAAGTAAATGATAGTTACAAAAACTTCAGTCTTCTAAATTTCTTTGACGTATTTGATCATTATTTTTATGAATTAAATGAAATTTCATAATTAATTTAGTTTAATTTGAAAATAATAATGGCGATAAACGTACCGTTTGTTATTGTAATAATCCGTATAGATTGCCTGATTTCATAATCCTGTACAAGATTACGAAATTATTTTGGAAATACAATTTGAAATACAGTGAAAAATTAAGACAATATTATATGACTAATCTTTGTTTTTTATATTTTGACTCAAATTATTGCCCAAAAAGGGTACTTTTAACGTGTTTATATGAAACAAAGCGTGCTGTAAACCTTGATTGAAGTAATCGAATGTTGTTCTTACCTAAAAAATGGCATAAGCCTTTAAAAAAATAATTCGTTAGAATAACAAGGATGTAAACCGTCTCGTTTTTTATTGTAATTGTAACATTTTCAAATTTTAAGTTCATTTTTCCATTCATACTTTTTAATAATTAACGATAATCTTAAGTTGGTTAAACATATTTTTTTAATGATTGATTTGGGTACGAATTTCACAAACTATCTTTTGACGTCATTAATTCTAATTCTAGATAATGAGAACAAAATAACGATGATTTGTTAGCTCTTTCTAATTAGGTTCCTCTAATTTTCAAACCACTTAAATGAAATTTTAACGTACAACATGCAATAAAATGATAACACAATACTTGCAAGATGAAAACTCTTGCATTCATTTAACATCATTATTCGATGAAAATACAGGTGAGCAAATTTGCAGAAAGTGTGGACAGATACTTGATAATAATATGATAGATTACTCATATGATGGATTTAATGAGGATTTGAAAAACTTAAGAACAGGGCCGAAAATATCCATAACAATTCATGATGGAGGTCTTTCTACAGTTATTGGAAGATCTAATTTTGACTCTAGTGGTAAGGCTGTATCTCATGGTATGAAAGGGAATTTAAGTAGAATGAGAATGTGGGATTCAAGAAGCAAAGCTAAAACCACTTCTCAAAGAAATCTTATGGTTGCTCTTTTAGAAATAACCAAACTCAAAGAAAAAATGTCCCTATCAGATGCAATTATTGAAAGAGCTGCATATTTTTACAGAAAAGCATCTGAGAAAAAATTGATACGTGGAAGAACAGTTAAGGGAATTGTTGGAGCATGTATTTATGCAGCTTGCAGAGATTTGGGAACAACCAGAACCATAATGGAAATTTCAAAATGTATGCAGGAAAGAAGAAAGATCATAGCACGAAGTTATCGATTATTATTCCAACAATTGAGTCTAGATGTTCCAGTTCCAGATCCAACTTCAAGCATAGTTAGATTTTCAAATAACATGGAATTGTCTGAAAAAATAAAAAGGGACGCAATATTTATCCTTAATACTCTAAAAGAAAAACAAGTCGTTGCTGGGAAAAAACCAGATTCAGTTGCAGCTACAGTACTCTATATGGCATGCATCAAAAATAATGAAAGTGTATCTCAGCAAAAAATATCTAAAATGTCAGACATAACTACCATAACCATCCGCAATAGACTTGAAGAATTTACAAAATATGTGCCACTAATTTAGAAATTAATTTAAATCATTTCTTGCAAGACTGTTTTTCAGATAGTCTGAAAAAAAAGCATGAGGGTGAAAAAAGAAAATATGAAAGGCGTAACCCCCTAACTGCAGAACTTTGAGAGATTACCTCTCGTTGTCAGTACGTTGAATCGTCTGATTGCCTTTTTGGTTCTACGGGGATACGCAGTTTATGCGTTAGATTTTAGAACTAACGACATCACACATTATGGGAAATTTCAGTATTTAATATTTTTTGTAAAAAATTACAAAAATGGTGTAAAATAATTGAAAATTTTAAAGAATAATTTTGAATCTGATCAGTTCCTCGTTGTTCTAGTTAATTATTCGTCTGTGCTGTCCTTTTCTTCTAGATCATCATTTCGTCTACTGGGACGTATTGGAATGAAAATTATTGTCATTTATGATTAATCTTACTCTCGGAATATAGTATAATTACTTTGTGAAGAAAAGATTCATTCAATTCCAGCCCCACCTGTAGTATCTTTCTTAAACTCTTCCATCTTACGAGAGCATGTAAGTAATTCTTCAGGAGAATGTTTACTTTTTGGTCTTCCACATATGAGACAGTTTTCATCCCCTTCCTTTGGTTTAGGTGGTTCTGTCATCACATTATCAATACGTGAAAATCACTTTTAACAATTCTCAGATTACGTTTCTCAGGACATGGCGTAATTATGCATAACGTTTAACTTGATCATTTGACCTGATGAATGGTTAATGTTAAAAACTAATGAAGATGATATTTTTGTAATAGATTATAGAGTTGTAGAAGTAAAGGGAAAAGTTCAGAAAGCACCTACTTATGGTAATTTCTGTCCTGAATGCAAAACAAGTTCTGATAATATCCGTGGTTATGATGATGGATTATTTAGATGCGTCTTATGTGATTATATTTTTTCAGGTGCTGATATTGTAAGAAAAATTGGTGAATTTTGGCAAAAAAAAGAAATGATAAACTAGAGAAAAAATTATTACTTTAATGATGTGGTTGTACTGAATGATGTAGATGGAAAGACAGATAGTGAGTTTACTGCCAAGATCCTCAAAGAAGATATGATATGGACACACTAAATGATGAGATTTTATTTGTAGGAACTGCAGAAGCAGAGCATATAGAGATGTATCTAAAGGCAATTTGGCATATCAAAGAAAGAGGAGAAGATGTTAAAATTAGTACAATTGCCAGAATGCTCAGTGTTAGACAGCCAAGTGTAGTCCAAATGCTCAAGAAATTAAACACTCAAAATTTGGTTAATTACAACAAAGCAGGAGTAAAACTCACAGAAGAGGGTCAAACAGTTGGTGCAAGTATGATGAGAAATAGCAGGGTGTTAGAAGTTCTCATGGAAACTACACTAAAAGTAGCAATTGATGAAGAAATGATATGTGGGATTGAGCATCATATGAACAAGCAATTTACAGATGCTCTATGTACAATGCTAAAGCATCCAAGAAAATGTCCACATGGTCATGAAATTCCATTAGGCGAATGTTGTCAAAAATAGAATTTTCCATAAAAGATGATCAAGTTTTAATTTAATAGTTCGTTGACTAAGTAATTCTACTTTATGGATATAGTAAAAAGGCAGAGTACTAGGAATAAGATATGAAATACTTGTGCAGAACCTGTAAAAAGGAATGTGATGATATTCTAAAACATTTGATGACAGTACACAAATTTTCAAAAACACTTGTGGAGTCTCAACTCAAAACAAACCCCGATAGTTATAAAAATTCCTTTGTAAAATTGAAGAATGACAGAAGAAGTAAAACCACAATACAAGCAAAAAGTAAGAAACTAAAAAAATAATTCAAAATAACAAACAGATGTTAGTTTACTACTAGATCTAGTTTATTATTGAATTTAGCATAATGTAAATGAAGACTGAAGCCGCGCATATTCATAACAGTTCTCTACAGTCATAATCACGTGGTAGCTGTTCTCTAGGT